>NZ_JCAMOR010000038.1:0-76958 GCF_059512385.1 Bradyrhizobium sp. Crot121
CTCTTCACGCCCAAAGAATGCGCAAGCTACTTGGCAAACTCAGGATATGCACGAACCTAACTTCATCACGCTCTAGTTTCACCGTTCCTGCTCCGGTGCCTTTCGAAGCGCAGCGGCACGGCGTTGTGCGAAATGCGTTTCGACCTCGGAATCATCGATATCAGGCCGCGTGTCGGCCAACACCTGGCGCACCTTCTCACGAAACGGCAGGGATGGTGCTTGGGATATCGGTCATGGTTGACCTCCTCAGCTAGTGAGGCTGGTCATTTTCAGCCCGGAGCCCTTCCAATCCCGCGTCCGCTTTGAGACGATTGGAGACGTACTTGGGTCCAATTTGAGCGAAGCGGGGGCCGCCTTTGACCCGAACCGGACCAATGTGACTCGCGACGCTGTCCCGTGCGGGATAGGATGCGTCTAATCCTCGGTGTGCGGGCTGCCAGACGCCGGTGTGTTCGGCACCCCAACGCCTCCGCCCCGGAGTGCGTTTCCGCGTGATGCCTTGCGGCAGCAGAGGCCACGTAAACGGAGGATTTGATCATGTTAATTTGCCAATGCAACGCAATTCATCGACGCGATGTGGTATGCGGCGGCAGTGCTGCCTTGTTCAGCGCCCTCGTGGCGACGCTGATCGGCAGCGGGAAGCCGGTACGCGCAGAAACGGTCGCCGGTAAGGTTCCGGAGATCGATCGTGTGGCAGTGCGCGTGGTCGTCGACAGCTACCAATTCGCTGTCGCGCCGAGCCGGAAGGTTTCCGATGTTGAGATTGAACACTTCGGCTGGGGCATCGGCAGTGGCAAGCCGCCGGGTAAAACGTTGATCAGTGAGTTCGGACTGTCGATGCACGTCGAGTCGCGGCGCGGCGCCGAAACACGACATGTGCTGGTCGATTTCGGCTTCACACCGGACGCGCTGGTCAACAACGCCAATCTCGTAGGCATCGATCCGGCCGCGCTTGATGCGCTGGTCTTGAGCCACGGTCACTACGATCACTTTGGCGGTCTCGCCGGCTTCCTTAAACAAAACAACGGCAAGCTCAAAGCCAAGCTACCGATCTACATCGGCGGCGAGGAGGCATTCTGCTCCCGCGAATGGACTGCTCCGCCGGTGCGCGGCGACTTTGGAGCCTTGGATCGCAAGGCACTGGAAGGTGCCAATGTCGCGGTGACCTATGCCGAAGGGCCGGCACTGGTCGCCGATCACGGCTTCACCACGGGGCACATCGGCCAAACGAGCTTTGAGAAGCTGCTGTCCCCCAGCGCCATGAAGATCGGCGTGGATCGCGGCATTGGATGCTATGCCGACAAGCTTCCGGAGGACGAACGGATGAAGGCTGTCGTCCCGGACCAATTCCGGCACGAGATCGCCACCGCATTCAATCTAAAAGGCCGCGGGTTGATCGTGTTGACGTCTTGCAGCCATCGCGGGGTAATCAACGCAATCAAACAAGCCCAAGCGGCGTCGGGTATCAGCAAGGTTCATGCGGTGATCGGCGGCTTCCACCTCGCGCCCTACAAGGAGGACTATGTGCGCGACACGATCACAGCGCTGAAGGGTATCGACATCGATTACGTCATTCCGCTGCACTGCACGGGTGAGCCGTTCTACGAAATGGCAAAGGCCGAGATGCCGAACAAGCTCCTGCGCTCCTACACGGGCACACGCTTCATCTTCGCTGCCTGAGCAAGAAGGACACACGCAATCCCGGCGCTCACGGCCGCGAACGGGTGCAATTGCTGGCACCAGCGGATGCTGGAGGGTCTGAATCGTATCGCCATGCCGAACGAGTAGTGCGATGTCGATGACTTTGGGCGTCGTGCTAACAATGTCCGGATTTGGCCCCAGCGGCCGACCCGGCATGTCCGCTAGTCTAGATGTCTGCTCTTTGGGGGTAAAGCGGACTCGATATGCTCAACCTGAGTTCTTCCGTGCGTGACCCATTGCGGACCTCGCCTGTGGCTAACCTCACGCCGTTCTAGGTAGCCGGAAAAAGCTTGAGCAATGAGATCGGGCGGCGATCAGCGCTTGTCTACCGTTTGTCCGCCGGCCTTCTTCTCGAGTTCATCGATTCTGTCGAGTGCGTTGCTAAGGAGCTCGCCTAACACCAGCAGTGTTGAGTAGAGCTGCTGCGACATACCGGGTGTCGCAGCATGTATCACTCGCTTTATTTCCTCTCGCATTGCCATGGCCGTTCTCACAGTGCCTTTCCTGATCGGAGCTAGATAGACGCGACTTCGTCGGCTCTGCGCAACTCGAGGTCACTTGCGGCGATCCTGCTCAATCCGGTTAGCAGTCGCGAGTTTTCCCTCAATGTACTGCTTTAGATCACCGACCGCCTTCTCAAGGGCCTCTCGCGGGATGTTTTGAGTCTTGGCCCCCTCAGCGAGGCGGTCAACCAATACGTCCACGCTTTGCGAAGCGCCCGGCATCCCATATTGCTCCGCAGCGTGAACGCTGTTCTCGACCCAGAAATTAATGTACTCGCGTGTCGTCGTTGGCATGTGAAGTTTCTGCCAGTATCGAATTGAGCTTCGCGTGGAGAGTAACTAGTGGAGAGTAACTATATATGCAGAGCTGGGGCAAGGCGGCGCCCGCACAGCGGTGCCAGGCTTAGCTCTCGGGGGCCTGTATCTCCCGGCTTCACCGGCTATCCTGCTTCCATCCTCAGCGGCCTAGTTCAATTTTCGCAGTGGCCCGTTTCGCCTTTTGAGCGCATAAACGGGGATGCCCGATTCTCATTACCGATCCTGCCAGTGTGGAGCGGTCTATACCCGAACCGAGGCGATGGCCCTGGGTCGGCAGATCGCCAGCTTCGAGTGCTCGGTTTGCGGCGCGACCATAGAATCGTGGAACACCGCTTGGGTGCCCACCTATAGATTGATTGCTGGCCCCGTCCGCCTTCCGCGACCCAGCTAGTTATTGCAACTCCTAGCAATTCCGCGGATTAGCCATTGATGGCAGAGTCGTTCGGCACTTCATTCACTATCGTTGAGGTCACCTCGGACGACGCTCCGCAGTCAACGAAGCAGATGTGGCTCGCCTTAGCCAAGCCTAATCAGGCATTGACGCTAGTCCTTGCTGCCGTTCCCGAAGGCTGGACTGCGGAAGTTGTGCCAGCGGTCCTGACTGAAAAGCAGCAGAGGATGTTCGAGGAACTCAACCTCAAACCCGGCGATGTCTACAGGATCGCTCCAGAGTAAGGCATCCTCGGTAGGCCGGCGGCGTCTGGTACTTACTCTAGGCCGAACATGGCACAACGGGGTTCCCTTTTTGGCCGCCTTCCTACATAGTTCGGCATGGCAAAAATAAAAGTGAGCTTCAAACCAGTTCGTAAATCCGAGGGCGACTGGGCAATCATCGCCGAGTACCCGGGCGCAGAAGCGCGAGAGATTACGGGCTTCACGAGCAAAGCCGATATTGATGATTGGATGAATGGAGAGCGTCGGATCGCTTGGCTCCGATCACAGGGTTACGCGAAGTGACTCGATGAATCCTTCAGGCGTGCGTCAGGTGCTTCTGGCGTGGCTGAAGGTCTGGACTCGCTTGTACTATTCCAGCTCCCTCAACCGAAGCGCCATTCTCGCGGGCGGCCGAGACTCTCTCGCGGCAAAGCAGGGTGCTGAACGCTTGTGGCCCGTCGAAGATCCCCGCGGCCGGTAGCCCAACGTGTCGACCTACAAAGAAGTGTTAGACTCGCGTTCAAGTTGGCAGCAGCCTTGAAGTGGGCCATCAGCGTTATGAGGCGAGTTGGCCATGATCGATGAGTGTAATGATCCTACGCAAACGGCGGGACCTCGACCAGCGTTCCGATCAATCGCAACAATGCTTGCTGTTCGGGTCGCTTCCCGTCACGCAAGAACTCGCCCAGCTCGACGTGAGATAGCCGGCCACCAGAGGGCGCATTGGGCTGGTGGATGATGAAAGCGTAACCGTTTGTGGGCTCGCGTGCGATGAACCACGCGTCCCCGTTTGGGCTCCGATAGAGCTCCCGCCGGTCTGACATTTTTCCTCCCTGCTGCCTCCGGGCACTGTCTGATGAACGCTTGCGGCAAAGATACGGAGATCAGTGAAAATACGAAAGCTGATCTTCCGTAACCACGCGCTCAATGTTCTCGGACCTGCACTTGATGCGGTATCTTACTCGTCCATCGGTCTCGATCGGCATGCACTGTACGATCGTGTAGATCTTTGGCGCTTCAGTTGCGGCGCGTCCTTGGGGATCTTGAGCGTGGTGCCGAACCTCTTCATTTAGCTTATAAGCGTATGACATATTTGCTTTCTCGACGTTTGCGGGTCTATCGGCGGTCTCGCTAGTCTTCAAGAATGGATTTTGTAGCCTCGAATATCTGTTCCGCTGTGCCCTTGATCGTGCCCTTCGCCCAAGCTTGAAACACCGTGACGTATGCGTTCTTGTAAGCCGCTTCGTCCGCGGAGAAGTAAACTTCGTCTGTGGCAGTGTCCAAGACAAGCGCTCCTGTATCGATACAAATCTCCTCGATCAGGACCATGCGTTCTTCTTGCTCGGCCAGATGACGTTTAACGATGCTCATTGACTCTCCTGCTTGGCACTGAGGAATCACGTTCCCGATGCGGCTGGTGAACATGTTGACGTAGCCCACCGGACACAGGCGCAACAGGAAGCCGCAGTCGCGCCCGCTTTTTGATCTTTTTACCTGCTTGAATGAAAAACCCCGCCCCGATAACTCGGGAGCGGGGCAGGACCACAAGCTCTGCCAGTACATCCGTGGCTAGAGCGATAGGTCTGTCGTGCTCTTAACTAAGCAGCACGAAGATTTTCGGCAGCGGACTTGCCAGTACGACGGTCTGCGACGACATCGTAAGACAGCGTCTGACCTTCCGTCAGAGTTCCCATACCGGCGCGTTCGACCGCGCTGATGTGAACAAAGACGTCGTTGGTGCCGTTTGATGGCTGGATAAAGCCGAAGCCCTTTTGGGTATTAAACCACTTCACTGTACCGGTGTTCATCAGGTTTTCCTTCTTATGCGCGCAGGACCTGGCGCGCAGAGTTGCCGCCAGCCGTCCGGTGAGTCGATGATGGAGAATGTCTGAAACGTGCGCGCCGTCAGGATCTGAGGCGAAAGCGGAACAGTTGTTCGGCCAGTATCGATGCGTGAGACAATACACTAGCAGTTGACAGACTTCAAGAAGAAAGCCAGCGGTGCGTCAGCGTGGTAGTGCACTGATCATCGGATGATCACGTCAACCCTGCGACTAGCGCCGGCGAGGCTTGAGTGGTCGAAGCCGGATCGGGAGCATGGCAGTTCCACATGTCGGGTCAGCGAACTCCTTACGGCCGTTCGGTACCGCAGGCGTTGCGGCCAGCACCGGCCAGTCTAACGCAAGTATGCGCGGTGCTGCCGCTACTACATCAGGCTGCTGTAGAATGGCTTTGATCAATCTGCCACTTCGCGTCCGTTCCGATTGTTTGGGCGGACCTGCCGCCGGACGAAGTCGAACTAAAGCGCGATGGCATTAAGTTCGATAGCCTGAATTTTTGAGGTAGTTGGCGCATTCCTCGGAGGTGAAGGCATCGAGTGCATGGCCGATTGCGGCGCAAACCGCGTCGACGGTTCGCGCGGCAGCTTTGCGGAGCAGGTGCTTGAGCTTGGCAAAGACCTGTTCGATCGGGTTCAGGTCGGGTGAGTATTTTGGCAGGAAGAACAGTTTGGCACCGACCGAACGGATGAGCTGGCGAACTGCTTTGCTCCTATGGCTGCCGAGGTTATCCAGGACGACGATATCGCCGGGTCGAAGGACGGGCAGAAGAACCTTCTCGACATAGGTGCGAAAGCTCACGCCATCGATCGGCCCCTCGATGAACCATGGCGCATCGATCCGGTTATGGCGCAGGGCCGCCAGGAAGGTCATGGTCTTCCAGCGGCCATGTGGAACTTTGGCGTGAAGTCTGCGCCCGCGCGGCGCCCATCCCCGCAGGGGCGCCATATCAGTCCTGGTCCAGGTCTCGTCGATGAAGACCAGCCGCTCAGCTTCGACGCGACCTTGATATTTTGTCCACTGGGCTCGCCGCCGCGCGACCTCGGGTCGATCGCGTTCGCCAGCCGCTACGCTTTTTTTTGAAGCTGAACTTCTCGGCATGCACAAAGTCCCACACCGAGTGGTAGTCGACCTTCAGGCCGCGGTCGGCAAGTTCGGCAACGAGACCGCGTATGGTGAAATCGCCGTCCCTGATCCGCTGCGACAGCCAGACTGCGTGGTCTCCCGAACCGCCTTCGGCTTGTGACCGCCCATCTGGCCGGGCTCAACGCTACCGGTCTCCTCGACCCGCTGCATCCAGCCGACGGCCGTGCTGATCGCCACCCCGAACTGCTTGGCCGCCCGATTGCGCGACATCCCGCCCTCGATCGCGGCCACGACACGCTTACGCAGATCCAGAGAATAAGGCTTGCCCATCCATGCTGGCCTCCTATCCAGCCAGCATGGTGAATCAGAAACACACTGATTTGGGAATCCCAAATCGATTCAACCTAACCCCATCCCGCTTTAGGGTCGCCTGATCCCGTCGGGTCTTGAGTGCACGGCTCCCTCGCGACGAGACAGGCGTTCGCAGCCTCCAAATCGGCGCCGAAGCATGACCGCTCGATCAAAGATTTATCGTGCCGATCGGCGTCGGGATCCCACGCCGATTAACGGTAGTGAGCCCGATAAGCCATTCCGAGCCACCGTGAGCCTTGAGCCCGACGGTCCGATCGAGGATGCAGACGGACTACACGATCCCGTTCATGGCAACAGGCGCGGGCTGATGAACACTGGAATCGAGATCCGCCAGGATCTGATCACTGATCAGGCCGGACAGAAGGCATGGGCCGATCGGCTGGCTTGGACGTTGCCGAGATCGAAGCGACGTTGAGCACGGAGAAGCTGGTCCAGCGCGCATCCTTATACAATGACGACTGGAGCTATCGAACAGCCTAGGCAATCTAAGTGATGGCCCCTAAACCCTCCGACCCATACCGGCCGAAATGAGGTCGGCCGCCCGGCGGGAAAGTAGTTCCGTCAGGATTTCATATCTCCAATGCTTCGTTGGCGGGCGACGATACCAGTGTAGCAAAGCGCGCTATGGAGGCCGCTGAAGGCGACGAACATATGAGGGTTGATGGGAAACGAACAGGACTTGCGCGCAGCGATCCGGTTGCACGCCTCAGCATCTCTCGCAGCCACTGCTGCGGCGCATCGTTCGTATTGCGCTCATGCCAGAGAACGCCAACGTCCATCAAGCCCGTCTTGTAGGGCAGCTCGTATGTCGACAAGGGGTGGATGCTGGCCAATGAGCTCGCGAGTGGTCGCGGTACGATCGCGGCGAGCTCGGAATCCTCGAGCAGAGCAGGCAGCGCAAGAAAGTGTGACAGTGAAATCGCCATACGCGGGGCCTGCTGCGATCCGGTGAAGGCCTGTTCGAGCGCCGCTCGATCGTACATGTCCGATCGGCGAGTCAATCCACGTTCGGACACAAAGCCGTTCACGAGCCCTTCGTGCTCGCCATGCAGCGACACCGCCGCGAGTGACAGGCGGGACAGCGATTCGAGCGACAGTCTGCCAAGCTTCCGCGAAGAATGGGCGATGAGAACATCGTCATACGCGAACAGCGAGCTCGACTGGAACCGCGCTGGAACGTCCGAGAAGGTTCCGATTGCGGCGTCGATCTGTCCGCGATCGATCTGCTCGGTCAAATCGATCCGAGCGTCCGGACGGATCACGAGATCGACAAACGGCGCCTCTTGTCTCAACAGGCGGAGGAGATCAGGTGCCATAACCGCGGTCACAAAGTCGTTCACTGCGATTGTGAACCGCGTGGCCGATTTGGCGGGCTCGAATCTGGGCAGACCGATCGCCGCTTCCAGCGATTTCCATGCCTGGCGGATCAATGGAGCCATGACAAGCGCACGCGCAGTCGGCTGCATTCCGCTTGCCGTGCGGACGAACAATTCGTCGTCCAGCATCTCCCGCAGCCGCGCGAGAGCGTGGCTGACGGCCGACTGACTAAGGCAAATCCTCTGGGCCGCGCGCAACACGCTTCGTTCCTCCATGATGGCGTGGAAGACGCGCAAGAGGTTCAGATCAAGCCGGTTGAACTGTGTCGTCATCGCAGAATCACTCGGATGGATTGCGTCAAGCGTCTCAAAAGTCGAAATCGCTAAGCTCAGGGTGGTCATCGGGCCTGCGTCCCAGCTGCCACAGGAACATCCGGTCGGTCTTAGCGATCGGATATTCGTTGATGCTGGCGAGACGCCGTCGTATCAGCCCATCCGGATCGAGCTCCCAATTCTCGTTTCCATAGGCCCTGAACCAACGTCCTCCCCTGTCGCAATATTCATAGGCAAAGCGCGCCGCGATCCGATTGTCGGTAAATGCCCAGACTTCATTGATCAGCCGGTACTCCAACTGATCTGCCCATTTGCGCGCCAAAAACGCTTCGATGGCGGCGCGTCCGGAGAAAAACTCGAGGTGATTTCGCCAGAAGCTATCGATGGTGTAGGCCAGTGCCACCCGGGCGGGCTCGCGGCTATTCCAGCAGTCCTCGATAGCTCGGACTTTCTCCGCAGCGGTGTCCCAAGTGAAGGGTGGCAGGGGAAAGCGTGGTGACATGGCCATTGCTCCGCGGCTCACGGGAACACAGAGTGGAGCAACAGCGGACTGGCGGCGAGTTTATTGATGTAACAGAGTGTAAAGCCTCACGCTGGCGCCGATGCTGCGATGCAGCATCCGCCGGATTCTGCGTCTCGGACCTGACAACCCTGGCGTGGCTCGCTGCCCGCGAGAACGAAATACCTCAAGGACGAGACGTCCGGACTCCGAGAACGCGAAGCTGACGTTCTGCCTCTTTCAGGTCGGCAGTTTCGAATCCTTCCGTGAATTGTCCGTACACGTCGCCGAGCAGCGCCCGTGCCTCGTCCACGCGCCCGTGCTCCATCCACAAGCGGGCCAAGTCCGTCGCTGAACGCAACTCCCACCCAAGAGCGTGCTGTTGCCTGGCGCAGTCAAGCGAGTCCTTGAGCGAGGTCTCGGCGGCCGGCCAGTTCGCCGGTGACGCCGCGAGCAGCACCGCCGCACGAGTCCGCAGTAAATCCGGTAGTTCAAAGGCTCCGGAGCCGCGCATTGCGTTGGTTACGGCCGCATCAATGATGCTGGTCGCTTCTGCCGAGTTTCCGGTGCGGGCCAGACCTTCGGCCAAGGCGCGCGAATTGGATGGCAAGAGGATGTTTCGCTGTTCGGTTCGCAAAGTGGACAACGCTTCGCGCAGCGTCTTGATGCCAAGCTCTGTATCCCCTCTCTCCAGCATAAGCGCTCCTCGCAAGCCGAGGCCGCCGGCCCTGTACATGGCGAGCGAGTACCTGCCAGCGTAGGTAATGAGTCGTTCTACGAGTTCTTCCGCAATCTGCCGATCGCCCCGCCACAGAAACACCGGCGCGACAAAGACGAGGCAGATGCAAAGCGAGACAGGATGCTCTTTCCTTTCGGCGACCTCGATCGCTCTATATGCGAACTGAGCCGCCTGATCCGGAAGGCCGCAGTCCCACAATGTCCGCGCGTAACCCACGAACGCTCGCACTTGATGATCGTATCCGAAGGAATGCAGCACGCTCACGCTGGCAGCCGCTGCGTCCTCGAAGCCTTTTTTATAGCTCTGCTGGGCAGCCGCCTGCTCTCCCACCAGATGATAGCTCGCGCCAAGCATCCACTCGGCCATCACGACCTCCCGCGGCCGGCCCAATTCCCTGGCTATGGCAGCGTAGCGTTGCGCTGCAGCCAACGAGCCGCGAGAATCCGCGAGCCGAGCGCGATAAAGATTGAGACCGGCCAGAAATTCCAACTGGTAGTCGGCATCGCCCAGGGAATCGGCAAGGCTCAGTCCCCGTTCCAGTGCCGCTCCTACCTCTACGCTGTCACTGTGAGCGTGGATCGATGATGTCGCCAAGGACAATTGCAGTCCCAATTCGAGCTTTGTCCCGCGATCTTCCTCTGACAGCGCACGCAGCGTTTGCAGGCTCCACCAGCGGCACTCGCGCAGCATCGACATTCCAAGGAAGAGGGGCACTGCGCCTGCGCCCAGCGCTACCCCGACCGACCTGTCGCCGGACGGCGAAAAACTCCACTCGAGTGCCGCTCTGATGTCGCCTATGTGCCGTGAGTAGGGCGTTAGATCGCGATCCCTCAAGACGCCGGTCCGGAGTCCCGCGAGGCGTTCTGCGTGGTAGAGCGCGTGCCGTCTTGCCGTTGCGTTCGCCGCCCCCTGCTCCTTCAATTTGACCGCGGCATAGGCCCGCGTCGTATCAAGCAGCCGGTAGGGGCTCGCGCCTCCCGTCAGCGAGACCGAGATCAACGACTTGTCGACCAGGTTTGCGATGGCGTTTACAAGCTGCAGCTCATCGCGGTCCGCGTCTGCTACGACGGCTTGCGCCATCTTCATTGTGAACGCACCGACAAACACAGATAGCGCGGATAAGACTGCTTTCTCGCGCTCCGACAGGAGCTCGTAGCTCCAGTCGAGCATGGCCTGCAGCGTCTGGTGTCGCGGCACGCTGCGCCGCCCCTGCCAAAGCAGCATCAAGCGGTCACCGATCAGCTCTGCCAGTCCACCGATGCCGTAAGTGCTCGCCCTGCTGGCCGTCAGCTCGATCGCGAGCGGCATCCCGTCAAGCTGGCGACAAATGTCGGCGACAAGGGACGCGTCCTCGTCGGTAAGCTCGTCCCGATATCCGCCGGCAGCGGCCCGTTCCATGAAGAGCTGTACAGCAGGAGAGGCCAGTGCCTCGGCCGCTGTCATCGACGCCGCGCCTCTTGGACTGTCGAGAGAGCGAAGCGGGTGGACGTTCTCGCCCTCAACGCGGAGGGATTCGCGGCTGGTCGCGATAATGTGGACAAGCGGCGCTTCACGGAAAAGCCCCTCCGCCAGGACAGCGACGGCCTTAATCACATGCTCGCAGCTATCGAGAACCAGCAGAAGACGCTTGTCGGTGAGGAATGCGAGTAGCCGCGATAGTGAGTCCTGCGTATGCTCCAGGCATCCCATGACTGAAGCGACTGCCGGAACCACGAGCGCGCCCTCCTGCAGCGCGCTGAGGTCCACGAAGCAGACTGCTTCGCGGAACTCGTCCGTCAGCCCATGCGCAACGGCGACAGCCACGGTCGTCTTGCCGACCCCGCCGGGCCCGACGATGCTGACGAACCGCCGCGACATTACCTCCAGGCGCAACGCTTCGACTGTCTCGTCGCGGCCAACCATTCGCAGCAAACGCGCAGGCAGGGTCTGCACCTTGCCCCGCCCGACAGGTGTAGCCGCGGACTGGCCACCTTGCACCAAGCGTTGGACCGGCGCCACAAAGCAATAACCTCGTCCGGGAACGTTGGTAATGTAACGCGCACCGTCGCGACCATCGCCGAGCGCTTTGCGGATCCCCGCAACAGAAACCCGAAGGCTGGCTTCTTCGACGATCACGCCGGACCAAACCCTTTTGATCAGGTCCCCATGGCTGACGACCTCGCCTGGCCGTTCCACCAAAGCAATCAGGACATCGAGCGCGCGGCTGCCCAGCGGCACCTGCACGTCTCCGTTCATCAGCAGCCTTTCAGAGACCGCCAGACGAAACGGTCCAAAGTGAAATGACTCACCCTCGTAAGCGCGTTGCTGCAAGGAAGCGTCCTCAACCTTCACCCAGCCCCACCGGTCGATATGCTCGCGGATCTACAGTGCTGCGTTCGCTGCAGCAGTTGCTCACATGCACTTGCCGGCATCTACCGATGGAACGAACCAGACTATTAACACGCTCTAACCTTCCGTGAGGACAAGTATACGATGGTGTAAATCAAGGCCCCAAGGGCCGCCAGGCTGGACAACCGGCGTGAAGCTCAGGAACCGCCTCGCTGGTTTGAGATCAATGGGTACGTTTAGGAGATCGCGAGGCTGCTCCTTGGCCTTGGCGAGGTTATTATCAACAAGTCGGAATATGAAATCCCGGGCGCTCACTATGAGTTAACGTGGTTAGCAGAGCTGACTTACAGCCGCGCGCGTGGTGTTGCATGGACGTCGCAGTCTAACCAGCACGCAGTGGTATTTTCCGGAATGCGCATTCGCGACAGGTACCGGAAGCCCACGGACCGACGCCAAATGTGAGGGTTCAGCGCTGCACGATCTCTGACAGAGATGGTTGCGACAAGGCAGTCCCGCTGAAGTCCACGACCTTCGGCCGGTTCCGCCGCGAAAGCGAGCTCTACCCCGGCGTTGCCGTGTCAGCTAGGCCAAGCGGAGCCAAGGATGATCGAGCAGAAATTCTGGCGGACATAATTCATGTCCTTCAGTGCCAGCACGTCGGCCTTCACATTGCCAAAGGTCGACAGCGGCTTCTTGATGATGCCGTTGGCAAAGTGGTCAATGATGTTTTCCTTGAAGTTTGCCTCGCGCGGATGGTGGGCGCAGACATGGTCGCGTTGCTCATGGCTGAAGTCGTGATAGGCGATGCCAAGCACATCCATCTCCACGCCTGCAGTCACCAGCGCAATCGTTGGACGCATATGTTCGGGGATGCCGGCGTGGTGTGGACCGCGATCGCGGTCCACACGTCCTCAACATCGCGCTCCGCGACGCCGTAGCTCTTCATGAAATCGCGGGCCGCGTTGGCCCCGTCAACCTCGAAGCGCAGATCGGGACTCGAATAGCGTTCGGTCAGCCCCATGTCGTGAAACATGGCGCCAAGATACAGAAGCTCCGGGTCGTACTTCAGGCCGCGGCGCTCGCCGGTGAGCGCCCCCCAAAAGAAGACGCGGCGGCTGTGGTTGTAAAGCGGGTCATCCTCGGTATCGCGGACGAGCTGGGTGGCGGCGTGGGCGATAGCGCTGTCCGGCACTCGAATGCCGGCAATCATCTCGGACATGGAAGTGTCTCCATCGTTACGGAAACCTCCGGAGCGGCGTGAATCGCGACGGGGCGTGCGGCTGTGGTGATTGGGAGCCGCCGATTATTCTGCGGCGGCCTGTGCAGGCGTAAGTCCCAGCGCCCTCGCCACGCCTGCACCATAGGCCGGGTCGGCTTTCGCGCAGTTGGCGATGTGACGCTGCTTCACCTCGAGACGCGCATCCCCCATCGCGCGGGCGGTGTTCTCGAACAGAACTTGCTGCTGCGCCGGCGTCATCTTGCGGAAGAGTATGCCGGGCTGCTCATAGTGGTCGTCATCGACGCGGTGGTCCCAGTGCGCCGCTGCGCCCGTCCACTCGAGCGGCGGCTCGGCAAGCTGCGGATCGCGATCGATCCATGCACCCTTGCTGTTCGGCCAGTAGCTCGGCGTGCCGCCGAGATTGCCGTCCGTGCGCATTGGGCCATCACGATGGTAGCTGTGGAACGGGCACTTCGGCGCGTTGACCGGAATGAGGTGGTGATTGACTCCCAGCCGATAACGCGCCGCGTCGCCGTACGAAAACAGGCGTGCCTGCAGCATCTTGTCGGGCGAGAAACCGACGCCGGGAACAATGTGGGCCGGCGAGAACGACGCCTGCTCGACCTCGGCAAAATAGTTGTCCGGACAGCGGTTGAGCTCCATCACCCCGACCTCGATCAGCGGATAGTCTGCCTTCGGCCAGACCTTCGTGAGATCGAAGGGATTGTGACTGTGGGCCTTGGCCTGCGCGTCCGTCATCACCTGAATGAATAGCGTCCAACGCGGGAAGTCGCCCCGTTCGATGGCGTCGAGCAGATCGCGTCCGTGCGTCTCGCGATCGTTTGCGACCAGCGCAGCCGCATCTTGATCGGTGAGGTTTTCGATGCCTTGCCGGGTGCGGAAGTGGAATTTGACCCAGACTCGCTCGTTGGCCGCATTGATCATCGAGAAGGTGTGGCTGCCAAAGCCGTGCATATGGCGGAAGCTCTTCGGGATTCCGCGGTCGGACATCACGATCGTCACTTGGTGCAACGCTTCGGGAAGCAGCGACCAAAAATCCCAATTGTTATCGGCCGAGCGAAGTCCGGTGCGCGGGTCGCGCTTGATCGCGTGGTTCAGATCTGAGAAGCGCAGCGGATCGCGGAAGAAGAAGACCGGCGTATTGTTGCCGACGATGTCCCAATTTCCTTCCTCAGTGTAGAACTTGAGAGCGAAGCCGCGAATGTCGCGCTCCGCATCGGCGGCGCCGCGCTCGCCGGCGACCGTCGAGAAGCGCGCAAACATAGGCGTCTGCTTGCCAATCTGCGAAAAGATCTTGGCTTTGGTGTACCGGCTGATGTCGTGTGTGACCGTGAACGTGCCGTAGGCTCCCCAGCCCTTCGCGTGCATCCGCCGCTCCGGGATCACCTCGCGATCGAAGTGCGCCATCTTCTCGATCAGCCAGATGTCCTGCAGCAGCGCCGGCCCGCGCGGGCCTGCGGTCATGATGTTGAGATTGTCCGCCACCGGCGCGCCGGTCGCGTGTGTCATCGGAGGACGAGAATCGCTCATCGTTTGCTTCCTACTTGTCAGGGCACTTTCCAAAAGCAACTCCATGCAATGCCCGAGTTCAATGATACGAACCGGTCACCCGGCACTTCAGTAACGGTTATCGGATTTCCGGTGCAGTTTACTAGACGCAACTTTTCAAGTTCCCACGATCGCATCGGCACCCGCGTTTCACCGCGATCGACTGCTGACTGGGAGCTAAAGTTTCTATCTCGACTACGTGCGAGGCGGGCGGCCTCACGAGCGGCCGTTCCTCCAGGGCGACCAGGCAACACGCGGTTTTTCTGGTTGCGGTCATGCCGCTATCGATCGAGGAGAGTCGTCAATTCCGCACCCTCGTCAGCGACGAAGACGGCGATCAGTTCGGCCGACTCGGTGTTGCTTGCGTTGGCGGAGACGAGGTGGGTCGCGCCCGGTGGCTCAAAGAACGATTGTCCGACCTCGAATGTCTCCAGCGGGCCGCCCTTGAGCTGCGAGCGGACTTCGCCCCTTGTGATATAGGCCGTCACCGAGCCACCATGGCGGTGCGGCGGAGTAAAGCCGCCCGGCCCGTAAGTGACGCGGACCACGGTCAGACGCTTGCCGGGTACATTCGGCAAGGCGTGTGAACTGATCACCTCGACCTTGTTGAGCGAGGAGCCGGCCGAGCTGCTGTCGGCGCATAGCGGCGCCGGAATGCCTGATATCGCGGTCATTGCCACCGGCAACGTTCTTGCGATCGCCGCCGCGCAGGCGAAACCCGCAAGGATCGCCAGCGACAACCGGCGCCAGTCCCGCTCCACGAGCGGCGTCATCATTTCCGGTGCAACGCTCATTGGCCTCTCCTGCTTGATCTCAAGTTGCTGCGATCGGCTTGAATACCGAAAGTGGCGCGGGATCGCGGCTCGGCGGAGGCGGGATTTTCCCGTCGACATCGGTGAAGCCGTATTCAGTCGCCAGTTCGGAGGCGAGCAGGATCTGCCCGGTCTTGGCGATCACATCGGGATCAGCGGCCAACGCAGCAATCGCGCGCCCGACGAAGACCGGTGTTTCGCCTCTCTCGGCGATGAGCTTGGCAAGTGCCGCCGGGACACGATCGGGTTGGGCCGCGAGCTTCTCGCTCTTGATGTATCCGGGCCAGATCGAGACGGCGGAAATGCCGAAGGGCTTGAGCTCATGCGCCATGTCTCGGGCCATCCGGTCGACTCCCGACTTCTGTACGCCGAAAGGGACGTTGAATGTGTACCGGACCCCGCCGCCGGATGACGTATTGACGATCAGGCCCCTTTTCTGCGGCAGCATCAGCGGTACCGCGAACTGGCTGCAGACAAAGTGTGAGCGCAGGCCGACGCGATGCAGGGTGTCCCACAGCGAGGTTGGAACTTGCCAGAAGGGAACGTTGACCGGC
Source organism: Bradyrhizobium sp. Crot121 (assembly GCF_059512385.1). Taxonomy (NCBI): domain Bacteria; kingdom Pseudomonadati; phylum Pseudomonadota; class Alphaproteobacteria; order Hyphomicrobiales; family Nitrobacteraceae; genus Bradyrhizobium; species Bradyrhizobium sp. Crot121. The sequence continues at coordinate 15,842 of NZ_JCAMOR010000038.1, forward strand.
ATGACGTTCGGCGCCGCAAACACGTTATTCACGAGGACGTCGAGCCGATCGTAGTCACGGCGGATCAGATCGAAGACGTCCTTCACCGAGCCGTCATCGGAATGATCGCAGAGGAGGCCGAGGCCCTTGCCACCGGCCTCGTCGATTGCCGAAAGAGTCTCGTCGAGAGAGCCTGGCCATTCCGAGCCGCCGCTGCTGCGCGTGCGCGCGGTGACGATCACCGTTGCGCCCGCCTCGGCCAGTCCGATGGCCACTCCCTTGCCGACGCCGCGGCTTCCACCCGTCACCAGCGCAACACAATCCCTCAGGCGTCCCTCGGACATATCATCCCGCATTTTTTCTTCCCAGGAAGATGCATTGACAATAATCTTCCGGGGAAGATAATAGGCAGAGATAATCAAAGGTCAACCAGGGATGTCTCGCTATGGTCACGAGGGAAGAGAATGAATTGCTGTGCCGCGTCACAGGTGACGCGCCGATGGGGCGAATGCTGCGTCAGCATTATTGGCTGCCGGCGGTCCTCTCGGTGCGGGTGCGCAGGGGCGAGGCGCCGGTGCGCGTCAAGCTGTTCGGCCGCAACTTCGTGGCGTTCCGAGGCAAGGACGGGACCGTGGGCTTCCTCGACGAGGCCTGCCCGCACAGGGGTGCTTCACTTGCGCTCGCGCGTGTCGGTGATTGCTCGCTGACCTGTCTGTTCCACGGCTGGAAGATCAGTGCCGGCGGGGAGGTGCTCGATGTTCCCAATGAGCCCAATAACCCCAAGGAATTCGCAAAGACAGTCAAGGTAAAATCCTATCCGACCCGGGAAGGAGCCGGGCTGATCTGGGTCTGGCTCGGCGAAGGAGCGGCGCCCCCCGTGCCGGACTTCGAATGGATGGATTTGCCACCGGATCAGGTCTACGCGGCCGGCATCGAGCTCAACGCGAACTGGCTGCAGGGTGTCGAAGCGACCATCGATTCCTCGCATGTCGCGCTGCTGCATCAGAGCTGGACCGCGAGCTCGGCAACGGATTTTGCGGCGACGCGGGTCAATACCGAAGTCAGCTACGCGTTCGAGAAGAAGCCGTACGGCTTTCGTGCCGCGGCGCTTCGATCCGCCCCCGATGGGTCATGCCTCGCCCGCGTCACGGAGTTCGTGATGCCCTATTACGGATTGATCGCGCCGATCTATTCCGGACCGCAGCAGGATCGTACCGCGATCATCGCAGTGCCGATCGACGATGAAAACCTGATCCAGTGGTACATCTACTATAATCCCGAGAAGCCGGTGGACTCCTGGCGCAAGGTGCAACGCGCCAATCAGTGGCCGATGGCCGGCGGCCTTCCGGGCAATCAAGCCAATAATTGGGGGCAAAATCGTCAGATCATGGATGCCGGCAACAGCACCGGTTTCCACGAGATCGTCATCGAGGATTTTGTGGTGATGGTCAGCATGGGGCCGATCGTCGACCGTTCGCAGGAATATCTCTGCTCGGCGGACCAGGCGATCGTCAGGGTCCGTCGCCAATTGCTCGAGGAAGTGCGCGGCTTCATGAACGGCAAGCCGCCCAGGAGCGCCCAGAGCGACAGCATGTCCTACAAGGACATCCGCGCGGTCGGCGGCCGGCTGACTTCCGCCGCCGATGACTGGCGACAGATTCCCCGCTGATTAGATCGGACGCGTCGGACGCGGATGTCTTGTCCGCGTCCATTCCCCGGCTCAGGAGACGTCATGGCCATGACCTGGAAACATGTATGCGCCGCCTCGAAACTGCCCGAAGGGGAGCCATTGGGCTTCAAGCTCAGCGACCAGCGTGTCGCCCTCTACAAGATTGATGACGAGATCTTCGCAACGGACGATGTCTGCTCGCATGCGTTTGCTCTGCTTTCGACCGGCTTTCTCGAAGGGCATGTCGTCGAATGCCCGCTGCATGGTGCGATGTTCGACGTACGCGACGGCAGGTGCCGCTCAGGCGCCTACAAGGATATCAGGGCATTCAAGGTCGAGATCCGCGATGGCGAAGTCTTTGTGCATCTCGACGGCGAGGCCGCGAATGAGGATGTCCGCGACAGCGTGGTGGACGTCAAATCGTGAGCGGGCTTGTTGTCATCGGAGCATCCTATGCCGGTGTTCAGGCGGCACTCAGTGCCCGTGATGCCGGCTATGCCGAACCGGTGACCGTCGTCGGCGACGAGAAATCGCTGCCGTATCAACGGCCGCCGCTATCGAAGGATTTTCTGCTCAACGAAATCAGCGAGCACAACCTGATCCTGCGGGACGATGCGTTCTTCAAGGCCAAGCGGATCGACCTGGTTCCGGGCCGACGGGCAGTGGAGATTGACCGGCAAGCGAAACATGTCGCGTTGGCGGATGGCGCCCGACTGGGCTTCGACAGGCTTGTGATCGCAACCGGATCGCGGGCGCGGCGGATATTGGTGCCCGGCGCCAGACTCGACGGGGTTTGCTATCTTCGATCGGTCGCCGACGCCAGCGATCTCAAGGCGCGACTAGGGCAGGCGAGCGAGATCGTCATCGTCGGCGGTGGGTTCATTGGACTTGAGGTCGCTTCCTCGGCGGCAAAGCTCGGCAAGAAGGCCACGGTGATTGAGGCCGCCTCCCGGCTGCTTGAACGCGCCGTCTCGCCGATTGTCTCGCGCTTCCTGCTCGATGCGCACGCGCAGGCGGGCGTCGATGTGAGGCTTGGCGAGACCGTCGTCGCGATGACCGGGGGTGCCGGGAGGATCGCCGAAGTCGTTCTCGGCAGCGGCACCCGCCTGCGTACGGATCTCGTCGTCGTAGGCATTGGCGGAATCGCGAACGATGAACTCGCCAGTGCCGCCGGACTGAAATGCTGCAATGGAATCGTCGTGAATGAACACGGCAGCACGGAGGTTCCCGGCATTTACGCTGCCGGTGACTGCGCAAACCATTGCAACCGGTTCGCGGAAGGGTGGATCAGGCTGGAATCGGTCCAGCACGCCCAGGACCAGGGCAGGGCGGCGGGGCTCGCCATCGCGGAAAGCCATGAGCGGTACGACAGCGTCCCGCGGTTCTGGTCGGATCAGTATGATCTCAAACTGCAGATCGTCGGGCTCTCCGGACGCAGCGACCAGATCGCAACCCGTGGCTCGGTCGAGGAGGGCAGGTTCTCTGTCTTCCATTTCAGGCAGGGGAGATTGGTCGCGGCTGACAGCATCGACAGACCCGGCGACCAGATGGTGGCGCGGCGCCTCATTGCCGCGGGAATTTCGCCGGCGCCGGAGCAGGCGGCAGACAGCTCGTTCGATCTCAAATGGCTGCTGAAGGCGGCCGAAAAAACGGTCGCCTGATCTCGCGTCTCGAGCATTGCTATTTGGTTGGATTACGCGCTGGTTCACGTCACCTCTCCCGCGGGGAAGGTCGGCGCATAGCGCCGGCGGGGGCTCTCTCCACACGGTTGGACAGCGTGAATGGCGAAGTCACCCCCAGCCCAGCCCTCGCAAGCGGGAGAAGGGGCAGTATCCATTGGGGATGCAATTCAACCTGATCTCATCACGCTTTAGCCCGTCGTGGCGAGCCGGCCCATCTTCTTCGTCGGCTTTACGGTCTTCACCGCAAGAAGCTTCCGCAGGCAGCGGTCGAGCATCGCGATCTCCGTCTTGGTCAGCCCGCTCGCCGCGGTCACGGTCTCCACGACTCGCGCGATCTCGGTTATACCGCGGTCGGCGGTCGCAAGGCCCTTCGCGGTCAGGCGGACCAGCTCGGAGCGGCCATCATCGTTCGCCGAGACGCGCAGGATGAACCCTCCTTCCTGCAGCCGCGCTACCCGCTTGCTCATGGCGCCGGAGGTGACAAGCAGGGCGCGGAACAGGTCCGTTGGGCGCAATTCATACGGTTTTCCCGAGCGTCTGAGCGCCAGCAGGACGTAAAGCTCGCCGGTCTGCAGGCCAACGGCTTTTGATATGTCCTGCAGCCGCTTCTCGTGAAGCTGGTTGACGCGCTCCAGCCGCAACAGTGTTAATGCGGCCGTCAGGTCGAGATCGGGGCGCTGCTCAAGCCAGGCGGCTTCGATGTCATCGTAGAGGGTGCTATCCGGCTTTGGCGTTTGTCTGGTGATTGGCTCTGCACCGCGCGACACGCTCTTTTTCGTCATTCCTTTCTACCCTCGCTAGTCCTGCGCCAGCGGCGCCGGCACCATGTTTGGTGCAATCTAGCACTCTCGAATTCGGGTGTCGCGGCGCAAGTTCCTGGTATTCGTCCAAGGCCCGCATCCGGGCGCGATGCGGCGGCGATGCGACGCCTTGCTCCGATGTTGACAAATATCTTCCTAGGAAGAATATTCCGAGTAGGAAATATGATACACATGGGGAGGTTCGCATGCGGGGACTTGGCGCAATACTCTTTCTCGCGGTATCACTGGCTACGTTAGGCGCAGCCAAGGCGGCTCAGGGCGAACTGATCCTCGGGCAGACGATGCCCTATAGCGGTCCGGCATCGGCGCTGAGCGCGGTCGGAAAGGTCCAGACCCGCTATTTCCAAATGATCAACGAGCGCGGCGGGATCAATGGCCGCAAGATCAAGCTGATCTCGCTCGACGATGGCTATAGCCCGCCAAAGGCCGTGGAGCAGACGCGCAGGCTCGTGGAGAATGATGAGGCCGTTGCGATCTTCGGCAGCATGGGGACCGCGCAGAACGCGGCGGTCCAGAAATATCTGAACGGCCGGAAAGTGCCTCAGCTCTTTGTCTTCGCCGCCAGCGACCGTTTTGCCGACCCGAAGACCAGCCCATACACCATCTCGGGAATGACCCTGTTCAGCACCGAGGCGGCGATTTACGCGCGACTGGTTTCCGAGGCCATTCCGCGAGCACACGTTGCGGTGCTCTACCAGAATGATGACTACGGGCGCGAATATCTCCGTAGTTTCAAGACCGAACTGGCGCGGCTCGATCCGCAGGCGGAGATCGTCGCTACCGCGCCTTATGAGGTCACGGCGCCGACCGTTGATTCCCAGGTCGTGTCGCTGGCCAGCAGCAATGCCAATGTCTTCCTGAATGCGTCGACCGGCAAATTCACCTCGCAGGCGATCCGCAAGGCGGTTGAACTGGGATGGCGCGCCCAGCAGTTCCTGCCGATCGGAAGCAACTTCGTGGCGACGATCCTCAAGCCGGCAGGGCTCGAAAACGCAAAAGGTGCGATTTCGGCCACGCCGACCAAGACCGTGGGCGATCCCGAATGGGCCAACGACCCCGCCTATCTGGAGTGGCTGGCCTTCATGAAGAAATACTACCCCGAAGGAGACATTCAGGATCAGCTCAACTTCACCGGATGGAACGTCGCCGTTCTGATGACCAAGGTGATCGAAGCGTGTGGCGATGATCTTACGCCGCAGAACATCATGAAGCATGCCACGTCGCTGAAGAACGTAGCTCTTCCGGGCCTGATTCCGGGCATCACCGTCAACACGAGCCCGGACGACTATCGCCTGATCAAATCGCTCCGCCCACAACGATTCGACGGCGAGCGCTGGGTCCCGCTTTCCGGCACCATGGCAGCCAGATAGGTGGGCGCGATCGGTCGCCGGCGCGGCATGCCATCAGCTCGCGCCGCGCCTGAGCGCCTCGGTCGCGCGCCGGAGGACATCGTGAAGCCATTCGTGGGACGGCTCGCCCTCGACACGCTCATGCCACAGCATCCGAACCTCGACGGGTGTCGTCGTGTAAGGCAATTCGCAGGTCGTGATTGCATGGGTTTGCTCGAGCACTCTCGCCAACGGACGCGGGACGATGGCAGCTAGGTCGGAATCCGCCAGCAGGGCAGGCAGGGCAAGAAAATGCGGCAAGGAGACCGCGATTCGCGGTGGCCGGTCGCTTTCGGCGAGCGCCCGCTCGAGCGCGGCGCGGTCGTACATTTCCGAACGTCTGGCGAGACCCCGTTCGGAGATGAAACCGCCGATCGCTCCCTCCTGCTCGCCGCCAAAGGAGACGACGACCAGCGGCAGGCGTGACAGCTTCTCCTTGTCCAGCCGGCCGAGTTCGCGTCTTCCGCCAACGATCAGCGCATCGTCATATTCGAACAGCAGGGCTGAGCGGAAGCGGCTCGGGGGGACCGAGAAGACACCGATGGCGACGTCGATGCGGCCAAGGTCGATCTGCTCGGCAAGGTCGATCCGCGTCACCGGCTTGATCATCAGGTCGATCGCGGGGGCCTCGCGGCCAAGTATCTTCAAGAGCGGAGACGCCAGCGCCATCGTGGTGAAGTCGTTGGCGGCCAGCGTGAACTGCTTGGTCGCGACCGCCGGAACGAAGGTCGGCAGTTCGACCGCGGCCTCGAGGGACCGCAGGGCTTCGCGAACCAGCGGCGCCATCGTCAGCGCGCGTGCCGTTGGCTGCATGCCTGTTGCCGTGCGCACGAACAGCTCGTCCTCCAGCATCTCGCGGAGCCGCGCGAGCGAGTGGCTCACGGCGGACTGGCTCAGGGCGACCTTCTGGCTGGCTCGCAGCACGCTGCGCTCCTCCATGACGGCATCAAAGACCTTGAGCAGGTTCAAATCCAATGTCTTGAACGAAACAGACACGATAGGGATCTCCTCCGGTCACTGGCGGATCGGCGCCCCGATAAGCTGCTGCCGCCCGGGTCCAATTAAGGCCACGCGCGCCGCGGACGCAACCGAATGGATGCCGAAGAACGCGCTGTGTCGCTATCGGCCGCTGCGATCTGAAGACGGTTCAGGATTACTCTGCGAGAGTTTCACTTCCGTACCACGGCCGTTTGGTCATGATTGCCTCTGCCGGGTTGGGAGGAGACGCACGATGAAATCCTGGGTGAGGTCCCGAGGTGACTGGCGCAAATCATTCGAATTGGCGCTGACGCTCGCAACGGTGGCGACGTCAGCGATTGCGGAAGGCGGCCCCGTCAAGCTCGGGGTCCTGACCGATATGTCTTCGCTCTACGCGGACAATGGTGGCCAGGGCTCGGTCATCGCGGCGCAGATGGCGGTGCACGACTTCAAAGGAAAGGTGCTCGGACGCGCCGTCCAGATTATTGCGGGAGATCACCAGAACAAGGCTGACGTCGGCTCCGTGATAGCCAGGCGATGGCTGGAGAATGAAAGTGTCGAGGCTATCCTCGACGTGCCGAATTCCGCCGTCGCTCTCGCAGTGCAGGGCATCACGCGAGACAGGAAGAAGCTCTTCCTCGCCACCGGCGCCGCCACCTCTCGCCTTACCGGCGACGAATGCTCATTGACCGGAATCCATTGGACATATGACACCTACGCGCTGTCGCGGGGAACGACCAAGGCAATCTCACGTCTCGGCGCAAAAACCTGGTTTTTCCTTTCAGCCGACTACTCCCTCGGCTCGCAGCTCGAGGCCGACAGCCGCAAGGTCATCGACGCCACCGGTGGCAAGGTCGTCGGCGCCGTGAAGCATCCGATCAATACACCGGATTTCTCCTCGTTCCTGCTGCAGGCGCAATCCTCGAAGGCGGACGTGATCGCGCTCGCCGATGCCGGCGGCGATTTCATCAACGCGGTGAAACAGGCTGGCGAATTCGGAGTTACGCGCCGGCAGAAGCTTGCCGGCCTGATCGTCTTTATTGCCGACATTCACAGCCTCGGACTGCAGAGCGCCCAAGGCCTGATGCTCAGTTCGGCGTTCTATTGGGACCTCAACGACGGGACCCGCGCATGGTCGAAGCGCTTCATCGAGAAGACCCAAAAGGTTCCCACCATGATCCATGCCGGCACCTATGGTGCGGTCATGCACTACCTCAAGGCGGTTGAAGCGGCGGGTACGCTGGATGGTCCGACCGTCGCCGCCAAGTTGCGTGAAATGCCCGTGAATGATTTCATGACGAAGAACGGCCGCATCCGGGAGGTACGGTCGGCTGGTGCGCGATATGTATCTGTTCCGTGTCAAGTCTCCGGAGGAGTCCAAGTACAGGTTCGATTACTACAAGCTGCGCGCGACAATTCCTGGGGAAGAAGCCTTCAAACCGATGGAGGAAGGAGGATGTCCGCTCTCGAAGAAGCCGTGATCGGCGACGACGCGGCGAGCAGCGTCGCGCAGAATCGGATCGACGAGATCATCGCCGGCCGCTTCGCGTGCCGTGAATTCTCCGATGATCCGATCCAGCGACGGACCATCGAGCAGATCCTCCGCATCGCGCGGTTCGCGCCGAGCGGAGCGACTATCCAGCCGTGGTACGTCTACGTGCTCGCCGGCGCGGCCAAGGACCGCGTATCGGCGGCGCTGCTGGAGGCGCACGAGACGTGCCGCGACGATCACGTGTCCGAGTACAAGTACTACGCCAGCGATTTGCCCGCGCCATACCTGAATCGCCGGCAGCAGTTCGGACGGCTGTTCTACGGCTCGCTCGGAATCGCTCAAGGCGACGTCGAAGCCCGCAGCAGGCAAACCGCGAAGAACTATGCATTCTTCGGCGCCCCGGTGGGATTGATCGTCACTATCGACCGCCGGCTGGAAGTCGGAAGCTGGCTCGATCTCGGGATGTTCATTCAGAACGTGCTGCTGGCTGCGGCGGGGCGTGGGCTTCAGTCCTGCCCACAGGAGACGTTCTCTAGATATCACCGGATCCTGCGCCCGCTGCTGTCGATCCCCGCCGAGCAGATCGTGGTGTGCGGCATCTCGATCGGCCGCGCCAAGGTCGAGGTGGGGAAAAGATTGATGCCGCGGGCGGACGTTGACGAGTTTGCCTCGTTCGCGGGATTCGAAGCCTAGAAATCAATCGAGAAGGTCAAAGGAGACGGCCATGGGAAATCGAGAACAACTGATCCAGCGCAGCATTCCGTTTCTCCGGGAAGTCAAGGACATGACGCCCGGCGCCGAGATGGAGCGTTGGCTCAACGAAAAGTATGGAGAGGAGAGCTCGCTCTATCAGGAACTGGCTCGCCTGATCAAGATCGGCGTCGACGAAGGCTGGGCAGCGAACCAGGAGGTGGACGGCCCGAATTACCGGCGCAGCCGCATTCTCGAACCGACGGCCGAAACGTTTCAGTTCAGCATCACTGCCGTCTACATGAACAGCGCCGATCCGCACCGCTTCAAGGATGAGGACGATCATGACGTCCTGCGCGGGCAGTATCACGGCCATCCCTACGGCGAGCTCAACCTTGTGGTGCCCTTGAACAAAGGCGCCGAGCTGAAGGGATTGCAGGGCTGGCAGGGGCCCGGCTGGACAGCGCCTGATCCTGGGAGCCGCCACTATCCCGAGGTCAGGGGCGGGGCGGTCATCGCATTGTTTTATCTTCCCGCTGGTCGCATTTCCTACGACTTCAAAGCACCAGCCTGATTGCTGATCGAGCTACGCCAGGTGGCGCCGCCGCTGTTGGAGCAAGCATATGACGTCGATCTATCCGGCCGCTTCGAAGCGCATCCATCCCGCGCTGTTGTCTCCCGCCTACAGGAGTTCGATCAAGCGCGCGCCCTCGAGGCCGCTGATCCCGATCCGGCAAACGCTCTCCGAACTGATCGGCCCGGTCTACGGCCATGAGACCGTGCGTGAGAAGGACAACGACCTCACCATCCAGCACAAGGGCGAGCCACTGGGTGAACGCATCATCGTGCACGGTCATGTGCTCGACGAGGACGGCCGCGGCGTGCCGAACACGCTGGTTGAATTGTGGCAGGCCAATGCCTGCGGCCGCTACATCCATGTCGTCGATCAGCACCCGGCGCCGCTCGATCCGAACTTCACCGGCGCCGGCCGCGCGCAGACCGATGCGAGCGGCTATTACAGGTTCATCACGATCAAGCCCGGCGCCTATCCTTGGGGCAATCACCACAACGCTTGGCGCCCGGCCCACATCCATTTCTCGGTGTTCGGCCATGCCTTCATCTCGCGCCTGGTGACGCAGATGTATTTTCCGGGCGATCCCTTGTTTCCGTTCGACCCGATCTTCAACTCGGTGACGGATGAGAAGGCGCGCGCGCGGATGATCTCGTCGTTCGATCTCGAGAACACCCAGCCGGAATGGGCGCTGTGCTACCGCTTCAACATTGTCCTGCGCGGCAGGAACGCGACGCCGATGGAGAATAGACAGTGAGCGAGCAGCGGCCGGACGGCATCACGCCATCGCAGACGGTCGGCCCGTATTTCAAATACGGCCTGACGCCGAACGGCGAGTACGCCTGGAACGATGCCTTCACCAACAACCTGATCACGCCGGATGTTTCCGGCGAGCGCATCCGCGTCGAAGGCACGGTGTTCGACGGCGAAGGCGTGCCGGTGCCGGACTGCATGCTGGAGATCTGGCAGGCCGACGCGCAGGGCCGCTTCTCCGACCCGCAGGATGCCCGCGCGTTGCCCAACAGTGCGTTCAAGGGCTTTGGCCGGGTCGGCACCGATGCCAGCGGTGGCTATTCCTTCGACACCATCAAGCCGGGGCAGGTGCCCGATCCGGACGGCACGCCGCAGGCGCCGCACATCCTGCTCGCGGTGTATGCGCGCGGCATGCTGCTGCATCTCTACACGCGGATTTATTTCGACGACGAGGCGGCCAACGCCGCCGATCCCGTGCTGGCGCTGGTGCCGGCCGATCGCCGCGCGACGCTGATCGCCAGGCACAAGGCCGGCGCAGCCAATCCGAGCTACGTGCTCGACATTCACCTGCAGGGCGACAACGAGACAGCGTTCTTCGATGTTTAACGATTGCGACTAGATATTTTCCACGAGCACGCCCGCTGGATGACAGCGATCAGCACTGTTCGACGGAAAGCCGATGACGGTCCATCAAGCGATACCTTGAGCCGGATGTCGTGGGTGTTGCGCAGGTTTGTCAGGTGCGCTGGGCGATCCAATAGCCTGCGCAGCGCCCCTTGCCCGAATGGCCGCTCCAGGTTCCACGACCTGATGGACCAACGAGCCTACCGGATCCGGAAGCATATTTCTCATGGACGGTGACGGAGGCGCGAACTGCGCCAGATCGAGCCACGCGCCCTCTGAAGTTTACCAGATTCGGATGGGTCACGATCCCGTTGATGATGTTGACGGCGAAGCTGTACGTCGGATCACAAGGGCCGTGTTGTGTGACGAACACGAGAACCCAACGGCCATCATAGGCAGACCTTGCATCGGCACTGGTAACGAGGAGCGATCCCATTGCGGCGATTACGGCTGCATGCAGAAGCCGTTTCATGACATTCTCTCCGAAGGTTATTCTGGTAATAGCGTGAACTTCACAATTGCGAAGCATTCGAGGTCCCATTAGCGCCTTATGCTGATTCTGAAGGTGTAGGCTGGCCGCCGTAGGCGGTTCGATAAAATTCCGCCAAGCCAAGTCACTATGCTGTTACAGCAGGTAGCGGCGATCTTGCACGCCGCATTCTCGTGGAGCCGCGGCAGAGAAATGCGCCAGTAGGGCAAATCAATCCCTAAAGGCCTGTCGGCTGAGCGCGTCGCCGCGCAAGTGCTGCCATTGAGTGAGGCCGTGTCGTGCACCAACATGTCTATCGAACGTCAGACGTGCAGCGTGCTCATTTGCAAACTGCAATCGTTTCACTTCCGTGAACGTTCGGTAGCGTGCAAATGCTGATGTTGATGCGATCGGTGCAACATCGATCGGATGTTTGCTTTGGCCGTGCCCGTTCCGGAGTGATCAATGAGCCATAAGACCAACAGCAAGCTTGGCCGCCGCGGATTTCTGCAAGGAATCGCAGCGGTTACAGGAGCCGTTTCTCTATCATCGGCCTCGGTCGCGGGCGCGGACGATACGGACGTCGTTCGTTCCGGTGGAGCGAGCGAGCCGGGAAGTCTGCCCGCGCCGGAAGCCGGCTATCAATCCCTTGGTCCCGATGAAGCCGGTTTCGTTGAGGCGCTGGTCAATGTGATGTGTCCGGCCGACCATCTCACGCCGAGCGGCGTCGACTGCGGACTTGCGGTCTATATCGATCGTCAGCTCGCCGGCGGTTTCGGAAAGGGCGAACGTCTCTATAAGCATGGACCCTGGAAGCCGGGTAAACCGCAACACGGCTATCAGTTGCCGCTAACCCCTGAACAGTTCTTCAAGCTCGGTCTCGCCGCCGCCAACAAGGCGGCGCAGCGGAAATTCAGCAGAGACTTCACCGAACTAAGCCCGGACGAGGCCGACGCATTCTTGCAGGATCTCGCCGCCGGCAAGATCGAGGACGCGGATCTGCCGCTGGCGTCCTGGTTCAACGAACTGGTGTACCCCCTTTTCGTGCAGGCTTGTTTCGCTGATCCGATCTATGGCGGCAACGTGGGCAAGGCGTTCTGGCGCATGATTGGCTATCCCGGTCTGCCGGCGGTGCATGCGGATGACATGGTGCAGTTTCGCGGCAAGCCATATCCCGCGGCGCAGGATCCGAAAGCGATCGGCGATTTCGGCTGAGGATGGATTCGATGGTCAAAACGTTGAAATCGCGAACGGTCGTGATCTGCGGCGGCGGCTTTACCGCAGGCTTGATCTCGCGTCAGCTTACCGCAAAGGGGATCGACGTTCTCGTTCTGGAGCGTGGCGGCGATCACACGGGTGCGGCGGAAGCCAAGCTGCCAAATCAGCGGGACGAGCTGCGATGGGACGTCCATGAGGGGCTGGTCCAGGACTGGTCGATCGAGACTTATTCGTTGCGCCACGGAAGCAGCGAAGACGCGCTTCCGATTCGGCGCATGGAAGCCTTTCTTCCCGGCGAAGGAATGGGCGGCGCCGGCAATCACTGGAATGGCCAGACCTGGCGTTGGGCCGAATATGATCCGATCCTGCGGACGCGGCTCGAATACAGGTACGGCAAGAACGCCATTCCGCCGGAACTAACGGTACAGGACTGGGGCGTTACCTACGCCGAGCTCGAGCCGTATCACGCGTTATGGGAAAAATTGTTCGGCATTTCCGGGAAGGCCGGAAATATCCGCGGCCAGATCCAGCCAGGCGGAAATCCATTTGAGGCGCCGCGCGAGGACGAATATCCTCAGCCGCCATTGCCGCCGACCGAGGCCGGATTGATTTTTGCGAAAGCCGCCGAGAGCCTCGGCCACAAGCCATTCCCCATGGCGGCGGCAAATTCGCCCAATCCCTACACCAACCCTGACGGCATGCAACTCGGCCAATGCCAGTTCTGCGGCCACTGCGAGCGCTTCATTTGCGAGGCCAACGCCAAGGCAAGCCCCCAGGTCTTGCTGTATCCGATGCTGCTCAAACGGCCTGGGTTCGAGCTCAGGCTTCATTCGCATGTCACCAGGATTGACTACGACCACCAAGCAAAGCGGGTCCGCGGCGTCCGCTATATCGATCTGCTCAGCGGCGAGGAGTACCTGCAGCCAGCCGATATCGTCGTTCTCGCGTCGTTTACGATGTCGAACACGAGGCAACTGCTCTTGTCAGGCATCGGAACGCCCTACGATCCGAAGACCAGCACTGGCGTCGTCGGCAAGAATTTTTGTCATCAGACGATGTCAGGCGTCAACGTTCATTTTAGGGATCGCTGGATCAATCCGTTCTTCGCCTCCGGTGCTTCGCAAACCTGCATCGATGAGTTCAACGGAGACAATTTCGATCATGGCGGTCTCGGCTTCTTCGGCGGGGGATACATCTATTCAAACATCACCAGCGGCCGTCCCATCACCAAGCGCATCTTGCCTCCTGGCACCCCGCAATGGGGAAGCAAATGGAAGCAAGCAAACGCGGACTGGTACTCGCATAGCTTCAACATCTACGTCCACGGAAGCTGGTACCCGCATCGCGAGAACTATCTCGACCTCGACCCGACATATCAGGACGCGTACGGTCAGCCGCTGCTGCGAATGACATTCGACATCCGCGAAAATGAGCTGCGCATGTCGGATTATCTCACGAAGAAGGCCCTTGATGTCGCGCGCGCCAGCGGTGCTACGATCGTAGGGACGCCATCGCCGCGGAAGGGACCCTACGATTCGCGACTTTACCAGACAACGCATGTGACCGGAGGCACCATCATGGGCGCCGACCCTCGCACGAGTGTGGTATCGCCGCATCTTCAGCACTGGGACGCGCAGAATCTGTTTGTCGTGGGCGCCTCGGTTTATCCCTTCAACGCCGGATACAACCCGACGGGACCGCTCGGCGCGCTGGCGCTTCGGCTTGGCGATGATCTCGTTCGCTACGCGCAGCGTCCGCAGAACCTCTAATAACTCGCCTTAGCAACTGAGAGAACCAGTCATGCGTACCGTCCACCAAATAATTGCTATCGGAGGTTTATTGTTGACGGTGTCGGCGCCGATTAACAGCGCGAATGCAGCCGGAGACGCGACAAAGGGCGAGCTGGTTTTCGCGAAATGTGCGCCCTGCCATGCAAAGGACAAGAGCAATCGGATGGGGCCAGGGTTGCTCGGAGTCTTGGGACGGCACGCGGGTTCGCTGCCGGGATTCCATTATAGCCGGGCGATGAAGGCGGCTAGCATCGTTTGGGATGACAAATCGCTCGACGCTTTCATTGCGGCGCCTCAGAAGGCTGTTCCGGGCACGGTGATGCCGTTCGCCGGAATTGCGGATCAGCAGCAGCGAACCGATCTTATCGCCTATCTTGAGACGCTGAAATGAATACCATGGCTGCAATGATCGGAAACGCTGATCTGGCTAGATTGTCCCGATGATCGCGGGTGCTAGTCGTCGCCCCAACCTGCTGACCGAGAGAGGACAACGATTCCATGAAGAAGAAGATCGGACTTGCGCTTGCAGTTCTCTTGGCGGTGACCATGCTTCAACCACGCCCGTCGATGGCTCAGCTTCTGGATAAGAAGGTTCTCAGCTTGGCGACCGCAGAACGGATTGTAGCCGCCGCAAGAGCGGAGGCCGAACGCAATCAACTCGCCGGCGCAATTGCCGTCGTCGACGATGGCGGCTGGCCGATCCTATTGGTGCGGATGGACAACGCAGCCTATGTTGCGAGTGTGGAGCTGGCGCCAGGGAAGGCGCGAACCGCAGCGCTCTTCAAGAAGCCCACCGAAGCGTTGGAGGACGCCATAAATCATGGCCGCTTCGCGGCGGTGACGGCGCGTGATTTTACAGAGATGAAAGGTGGGCTTCCGATCGTGGTCGATGGGCAGGTCATTGGCGGCATCGGCGCGAGCTTCGACACTCCCGATCATGATGTCCAGATCGCGAAAGCCGGACTAGCGGCACTGAAGCGTTAGTTGAGCGTCTCTCATTTCTCCGCGAACAAACAAGTATGAACGATGTTTGGGTGTCTTGGTGGAGATCATTTTGGCGAGAGATGGCGTCGAATGTGCAAACGTTAAGTATCGGCGGGTACGTCCTGGTCGGCATCCTATTGATGTTGCTGGCCGCTGTGATCGTTCTTGCCATCATGGGATGGTCATCGGCCGCCGGGACAGCTGTTCCTGCATTCGGATATATGGCGATGGCAATCGGGATACTGTTGTCTCTCGTGTTTGGCATCGGATTAATGGCTCTTCTCTTTTACAGCAGCCGCTCGGGCTACGATGAGCCTGCCAGGATCGTTCCGTCCGATACTGACGAAGATCCCGAGTCTCGGACGCGAGATTGATCATTGGTTGTGCGTAGGCTGGTCGCACTCCCGTGATCGCAGGGGCGATCGCCGCATTCACGTATCTTGAAGTATTCCCTTCATCTCACATGGCGGCAATCAACTTGTTGCGCGCGGATGGTGACTGCGTTCACTGGCGCGATCGAGTTGCACATGGGGTCGAGCCGATGCGGTACGTGCACAGTGATACTGCGACCTTTTCAATTCTGCCGAGAGGTCCGTACACCCACTTAGCTACATGGGCTGAGCGGCCGCGCCCCCCGCATCCACAGTCACCAATCGATAGAGCTGTGAAGAGACCAGGCGCGCGTTCAGAGGCCAGTCTTCAGCCTTGAACCACAGGACACAAAATCGTGGATCGCGTTTCTCGTCGCAAAATGCTGGCAGCGACCGCCGCCGGAGGTCTTCTCACGACAACCGCTATCGCGCAGGCTCAATCCGCAGACGCAGTCCCGCAGCCCCAGCTGCCAGGTCGCGGCGGCACCGATCATGGCCCTCGTGATCTGACGCGGGACCGGCAAAACCCGGATATGCTCGTGCCGCCCTCGACCGATCACGGCAGCTTGCCGAACCTGCGTTTCTCGTTTTCCGATGCGCATATGTGGCTCGAGACAGGCGGCTGGACCCGCCAGGTGACGCGGTGCGAACTCGGCGTTGCGACGGCCCTTGCCGGCGTGAACATGCGGCTCAATGCCGGCGGCGTGCGCGAGATGCATTGGCACAAGGCTTCCGAATGGGCCTATATGCTCTACGGCACGGCCCGCATTACGGCCGTCGACGCCAATGGGCGTTACTTCGTCGATGACGTGGGTGCCGGCGACCTCTGGTTCTTCCCTTCCGGAGTCCCGCATTCCATCCAGGCCTCGGTCCGGACGGCTGCGAATTTCTCCTCGTCTTCGACGATGGTGATTTCGATGAAGACAACACCTTCATGATCGCCGATTGGCTCAAGCGCACGCCGAACGAGGTGCTCGGCAAGAATTTTGGGGTGCCGGCGTCGTTGTTCGACCACACCCCAGATGAAAGCCAGCGCTACATCTTCCCGGCTCCCTTGCCGGGCCCGCTCAGCGGGGACAGCATTCCGGGCGCCACGCCCGTGTCGCACAGCTTCAGTTTCCGGCTGATGGCACAGGATCCCATCAAGACATCGGGCGGCACGGTGCGGATCAGCGATTCCTCCGTGTTTCCGGTCAACACCACGACGGCAGCGGCACTGGTCGAGGTCAATCCGGGCGGTCTGCGCGAGCTGCACTGGCATCCGAATGGAGACGAGTGGCTCTATGTCATCGAGGGGCAAGCGCGCATGGGCGTATTTGCGGGGCAGGGCCAGGCGCGCACCTTCGACCTGCGAGCCGGCGATGTCGGTTACGTGCCGGTCGCGATGGGCCATTATCTGGAGAACACAGGCGCTGGCCCGTTGCGTTTCCTCGAGACATTCAAGAGTCCTTACTTTGTCGACTTCTCTTTGGACACGTGGATGGCATTGACTCCGTCGCCGCTGGTGGATGCACATCTGAACCTGGATCGAGAAGTGATGGATAACCTACGCAAGACGAAGGCACCGGTCGTTCCGCACTAAGGTCGATCGTCGTCGGGCGGGATCATTGGGGACGCCGGCTGTCGATTGAAGGACGACGAGCCCGCATGGACTCTGTCGATGTGAAGTCAACATGCTGGCGAACTAACTGCAAATGCAATCAGGGCCGTAACAAGGTGGCCCTTCGATGCGGATCACACCCGTTTTACTGGACGGCATTGTACTTATCTTACCAAGAAGATATAGGAGTGAGAACCTCTTCGCGAGCCGTGCGGTACCGCGTCGCGCGGAGGTGTTTCGGAGGAGTCTCGCTCGTCCGGCATCACGATCCCAATGGGGAGTTGAGAGATATGATCGTGCATGAGACGGTGGCGCCGGTTGCGCTGAGAGCCGCCGAAATTGCCGATCTTGCGAACCGGGTGACAGGACCGGTGTTGATGCCCGGTGACGTCGGCTACCAAGCCGAATGCGCCACCTTCAACCTCATGAGCCCAGTGCGACCGGCTGTCGCCGTCGGCGTGGCCAGCGTAGGCGACGTGCAGGCTGCGGTGAGGTTCGCCGCGGAACGCGACATGCCGATAACTGTCCTCGCCACCGGGCATCAGATGGTCCGCTCAGCCGCGGGCGCGGTGCTGGTCAACATGTCCCGGATGAATGCGATTCGCATAGACCCTGCCCAACGAGTCGCCCGCGCCGAAGGTGGCACGCGCTGGCGCGAGGTCCTTAATGAGGCCGACAAGCATGGGCTCGCTTCGGCCAGCGGCAGCTCGCCGACCGTGGGCGTCGTCGGCTACCACCTCGGCGGCGGGGCGAGCCCGATCCTGGGCCGCAGGTATGGCTACGCCGCCGACCACATACAGGCGATCGAGATTGTCACCGCGGATGGCGGGCTGCGCTGGGTCACGGCTTCTTCAGAGCCGGATCTGTTCTGGGCGCTGCGCGGCGGCAAAGGCAACTTCGGCGTCGTCACCGCTCTGGAATTCAGGCTCTTTCCGGTCAAGCGCTTCTACGGCGGCGGCCTCTTCTTTGCCGGTGAACACGCCGCAAAGGTGCTGCACACCTGGCGAGAGTGGCTGGTCGACCTGCCGACGGATACGAGTTCTTCCGTCGCCTTCTTGCGCCGGTCTCCGCTGCCGGAGGTGCCGGAATTCCTACGGGGAACGTTCGTCATGCACCTACGATTTTCCTCGCTCCGAGCGCCGGAAGAAGCCGAACGGGTGCTCGCGCCAATGCGCAAGATCGCACCCACGGTGATGGATACGATCGCCGAGCTACCCTACCGCGAGGCCGGCTCGTTATTCTTGGACCCACCTACGCCCGTTCCGTGGGTCGAGCGTGCGGCAATGCTGCGGGACCTCCCCAGCGAAGCTGTTGACGCGATGCTCTCCGTGCTCGGCACTAACTCGGACACGCGGCTGGGATTTGTCGAACTGCGGCTCCTCGGTGGCGCGCTCGGACGACCGCCTGCGGTACCGGACGCAGTGCCCGGTCGGAGCGGACGCTGGTCGCTCTTCGCCTCCGGTGGCGGCCGCCCCGACTTAGCCCCGGTCTTGCAAGAACAGCTAATCGCCCTGCTCGACGCGATGCGCCCGTGGGTGCAGGACGAGATAGTCCCCAACCTGCTCAGCGCCCATCAGGGCACGACCCCCGAGAACCTACGCGCCATATACGGCCGCGAACGCTACGACCGCCTGGTCGCGATCAAGAGGCAATACGACCCGCGAAACCTGTTCCGCATGAACCACAACATCGTAGACGTCGCGCGCGCCGAAAATGATGCGCAAAGAGCGAGTAGTGACATGGCATTGTAGCCGCCAGCCGACGCTGGTGCGCCGGTGAAGATCTGATGACTCCTGGACTCAGCTATCTCGATTTCCAGAAAGCACGAATATCGCTCGATCGGTTCCACCAAATTTGCCCCACCGGCGTGTTCGATTTGAGATCAATCGTCCATCGAGTGAACGGCCTTCCTTCTCGCTTTACTCAAATTGTCGCAGTGGTGGCCTTGCGGCTGGCCAGCAGAGGTTCGGACATCGAAACCGGCGGTAGTTGTCCCCCAGCGTTCGTTGCAGGGATCGCGCTGAAGTCGGCTGGCACGACCATAATGACACCAAGGTCCAATTGAGCCGTGGATCTCGATCGCTCTAGTCTCACACTCGGATCGAAGCCCCTACGCTCCGAGCGTCGGTGTGCAGCTATGATTTCCGAAGCTGTGCTGGCCTTTGCGCCGGGTGCGACGACCAGCAGGAAGCGCAGAAGGGTCTATCCGTGCCAAATCCGTTGGCAAGCTACCAGAAGGGTCAGAGTGAACCGCAGGCTGAACTGTGCTGTGAAGCCTGAAGCTGTCATCATCGCGGTGTACCCATGACAATGTCCCTCAATAGAGTCGATCTGAATCTCTTGCGCGTTTTCGACGCGGTTATGGAAGAACGGAGCGTGTTGCGGGCGAGTCAGAAGATGTGCCTCAGTCAGTCTGCCGTTAGCCACGCTCTGGCCCGGCTCAGAGAGATGTTGAACGACGAATTGTTTATACGCACGCCAACTGGAATGCAGCCAACGGCGCGGGCCCTTTCGATGGCTCCGCTGATACGCGAAGCATGGAAATCCCTCGAAGCTGCGATCGAGTTGCCAATATTCGAGCCACGAAATTCGGCGAGGCGGTTCACCATAGCGCTGAGCGACTTCATAACAATGATTATGGTCCCTGACCTCCTTCATCTGCTGAGGCGAGAGGCGCCGCTGATTGATTTGATCGTTCGGCCCGACAGCCGGATAGATCTCACCGAGCAAATCGATCTCGGGCTGATTGATGCAGCAATCGGAACTTTCTCTGATGTGCCTGCGCGTTTTTGCTTGAGCTCGCTTTTTGCGTATGATGACGTTCTTATTGTCAACTCCTCACGAAAGTTCGGAAGGCTTTCGCTCGAAACGCTTTCAAGTCTTTCCATCGCGGCGGTCTCGCTGCACGGCGAGCATGAAGGGGTTGTGGACGGCTTTGTATCGGAGCGCGGATTGGCTCGGCGATCGGAAATGTATGATCGAGCTGCTCTGGAAGAGGCGTTTTCGGGATCCGAGCGAAGCCCTCGCATGCGGATTTTGCTGCCGCACTTTCTTGCACTTCCCTCTCTGCTTGAGCATACGGGCCTGACTGCGATCGTGCCGCGACCGCTCGCCACTTCGCTGGCACGTATGCACCCGCTGTCGATCTATGAATTGCCTTACGAAACCACCCCTGTAGACGTTGGCATTCTGTGGCATGAGCGGACTGCAGGTGATGCGCCACAAGAATGGCTGCGCGAAATGGTTAGGCGCTCCACCGAACCTCTGCGCGTTGGTCTGGCCGAATTCTCACCACCGATTCGATCCAATTCGGCGGCTCCGTGTCTCCGCGTTGCAGAGGGCGTGTAGGACAGATCGTCCGTTACGCCTCATTCTCAGCGCTTCCCAGCTTTGCGAAAATCTGCTCCTGATCGAACCGGCGAGACCTCAGCCCGACAAGCAAGCGTTGCAATTCGCATTTCCCGCGCATCGTCGATGCATTTGGCAAACCAACACCAAAGTACGATAGCCTTTTGTCGCCAAGGCACCCTATACGTGTGGAACGGCACGGGTGCATCCATTGTCCGGCTCCCGCCTGGTCGAGTGTCGCGCGTTCGCCAGCGCGAGCTGAGGCTTGCAGCGGCAATCTCATTCGGCGCTGCCGCCTTAACACGCGCAATCAAGGGAAGAGTTAGAAAAATTCGAGAGCGGCATCGTCTGTCAAATAAAGCGGATGGCCAACCGTCGGTCGGATCGATGCTTGGGAATGGCATACAGAGTCACCAAACGATGCCGAGGATTGGCCGTCTTGCGATAACTGCGAGAGACATGGTAATTCATGCCACAAGAACGCTTTCGGCTTCACCGGCGGCATCCTGCGGAAGAACCCGGGCTTTCGACGACCGGAAAACGTTGGGCGTGAACTTCACGAACCGCGAGCGGAGCGGACCGCGTTATGCTAGGCGGCAGCCCATGGTACTCAGTGCCGAATATTCTGTTGAATCAGGAGCGCGTCTTCAGCGCTGTATCGATGATCTCAACAAGATCCTCGCTCTCCCTGCCACGGACCAGGATGGCTCCTCATCACGACCGCTTTCTGATCTGCTGGACGTGCTTCTTGTCATGCTCCAGCTTGAGTTCGTCTACGCGCGGTGCAGTGAATCCGCCGGCACCGCGCCGATCGAAATAGTGCGGACGGCGCAACAGCGAGACAAATCGCTCGGGCCGCCGGAGATCGGGAATGTTCTGGACGGCTCGTTGGGGTCCGATCTGCAGAAATGGCCGTCGCATGCAAAAATTGCCATTTGTGGCATCGACATGTCGATCGTACTGTTGAAATTGGGGCCGCAGGCTGACTTCGGAGTGTTGGTCGCTGCGTCTCGGCGGACTGATTTTCCCGACGACACAGAGAGGCTTCGTCTCAGTGTTGCGGCGAGGCACGCGGTGATCGGCTTACAACAGGCGCGCCTCTTGGACGAACGGAAGCAGGCCGCGAACGTCATCGATCAGCAAGTTGCACAACGAACCGAAGAGCTTGCTGCCAGCAACGAAGACCTGAGAAGGAAGATTGAAGAGCGCAAGCGAGAGGTGGAAGCGTTGCGCGTACGCGAAATCGATATTCAATTGGTCGTGGACGCCATCCCGGCTCCCCTCGCCATTATGACCGCGGATGGCGAGGTCGAGGCCGTCAATCGGCCTGTTCTGGAATATTTTGGGAGTTCCGTTGAGGAATTGAAGCGTTGGAGCGCGACTGACGCAGTTCATCCTGAAGACCTCGCACCCACTATCAACGCCTGGAGGCAGGCTGTCGAAACCGGAAATCGGTACGAAGTCGAAAGTCGCCACCGCCGCAGCGATGGCGTCTATCGCTGGTTCCACGTCCGCGGCTTTCCGCTGCGGGACAACAACGGGCGCATCGTGCGGTGGTGCGTATTGCAGATCGATATCGAAGATCGCAAGCGCGCTGAGGAGGCGTTGCGGGCCAGCGAGCGCGATCTCAATCTGATCATCAACACGATACCTGCGCTCGTGTGGTCGGCCAGTTCGGACGGCTCTGCCGAATATTTCAATCAGCACTATCAGGATTACGTGGGCTTCGGCTTGGAACAGGCCCAAGGTTGGGGGTGGACTGCCGCGATTCATCCTGACGATCGGAACGGTGTCGCGCATGCGTGGCAATCGATCATGGCGTCGCGGCAGGCGGGAGAGAAGGAAGCGCGGTTACGCCGTTTCGATGGTACCTATCGATGGTTCTTGTTCCGGGTCAACCCGCTACGCGATAGTTCCGGCAACGTTATCAAATGGTTCGGAATCAACACTGATATTGAGGACCGCAAGCGTACTGAGGAAAAGCTACGCGATACGCAGGGGAAGCTCGCGCATATGGCGCGCGTCATGACGATGGGAGAGCTTACGGCGTCTATAGCGCACGAGATCAACCAGCCGTTGTCGGGCATCGTCACCAATGCCAGCACCTGCCTGCGTATGCTGGCCGCGGATCCTCCAAACGTCGCTGGCGCTCGGGAAACTGTGCGGCGCACGATTCGGGACGGCAACCGGGCATCGGAGATTGTAGCGCGATTGCGCGCGCTCTTTAACAGGAACGCGCCTGTAACGGGCCCAGTCGACCTGAACGAGGCGACTCGCGAAGTGATTACGCTATCGCTGAACAGACTTCACCGGGATGGTATTGTTTTGCGGACGGAACTCACCGAAGACCTTCCGCTTGTCACGGGCGATCGGATTCAGCTTCAGCAGGTGATCTTGAATCTACTCCAAAATGCCATGGATGCGATGAGCACGATCGATGATCGATCGAGAGAACTTATAATCCAGACAGCACAAGACGAAATCGATTGTGTCCGCCTGAGTATGCAAGATTCGGGACCTGGTTTTGACTTCGAAGCGATAGAGAGGCTGTTCGACGCGTTCTACACGACTAAGCAAGGCGGGATGGGAATTGGACTATCCGTCAGTCGCTCGATAATCGAGAACCACCATGGGTGCCTGTGGGCGACATTGAACGATGGCCCGGGGGCTACGTTTTCGTTTTCTATACCTCGGGTCTCCGAGGGTGTGACCAGCGTCCGCGGTCCTGACGCCAAAGGGACGCTCGACGGAAACGGCGTCACGAGGAATGTATGATGGTGGCGCTTTCACTTGTGTCCGTCGTCGATGACGATGAATCCGTGCGCGAGTCGTTGCCCGACCTGCTGAGGGAGTTCGGCTACGCGGCTCAGGCGTTTTCGTCCGCGGAAGAATTCCTGGCGTCGGACTATGTAGGTCAAACAAGCTGTCTGATCCTCGACATCGCCATGCCGGGCATGACAGGTCCGGAACTTCAAAAGGAACTAGTACGTCTCAGTCACCAAATTCCCATAGTGTTCATTACTGCACACGGAGACGAACTGACGCGTCCGCGCATGCTGGAGCAAGGTGCCGTGGAGTGCCTCTCCAAGCCATTCAGCGACGCGGCTTTGCTCGAAGCACTCAACGCCGCCCTCGGGACGAGTTGACCGACAGGGCCCTTGCACTTCAAAATGGGGGCGCTAACGATGAAGTCGGTGGTGGAGGGCAGACTCGCTATGTCGCACGACAATGCGATCGTTTTCGTTGTCGACGATGACATCTCCGTAAGAGAGTCGCTTGAGTTGCTGATCCGCAACGCGGGTTGGAAGCCGGAGACATTCGAATCCGCACGGGAGTTCCTCTCGCGCCCGCGTGTATTCGTTCCTAACTGCCTGGTCCTGGATGTTCGCCTTCCGGGGCTCAATGGCCTCGAATTGCAGAAGCAGGTGAGCGTCGACCGGCCTGACATGCCGATCATCTTTATCACTGGTTACGGCGACGTGCCGATGACGGTGCAGGCGATGAAGGCGGGCGCTGTTGAATTCCTCACCAAACCCTTCAGCGACACGACGCTGCTTGACGCCATACATCACGCCATCGAGAGGAGCGGCGCCGCGCTTCGGATCGAGGCGGAGATGCAAGCGCTGCGGGACCGCTATCTCTTGCTCAGTCGCCGTGAACGGGAAGTGATGGCTCTGATCGTTTGCGGTCTCTTGAACAAACAGGTCGCCGGCAGACTCGGCATCAGCGAGATAACGGTCAAAGCGCATCGTGGCCAAGTGATGCGCAAGATGAATGTCACTTCCTTCGCGGAATTGGTGAACGTTGCGGCGAAGCTCGACCTTGCACATGCGCAAGGGCCGCAACGCGAGGCTCTCTGATCAGTCCAGAAGTCGAGATGTATTTTCAAATAGCCGTATGGTTGCAATGAAGTATGATTGCAATCGAATGGCGTAGTGCATCATGCTCATCTGGCGACTGAAGAGGCTTCACTTCCGTAAGCGCTCGAGATCTTACAGCTTAGCGGCAGCGAGGTGGCTTTTTGGGTTAACTCGCATGATCAAGCCGAATGCCCAGGAACCGGCACCTTAGGTCCAAAATAGTAACCGGCTTCGCTCCCGCGGTGCCCTACCTCTGGCCTTGCTCCTGAGATCAAGAGAACGCCATGCCAGCCGCCCTCTACGCACTTGCTACTGCGACCTTTGCGATTGGTATGACTGAGTTCGTTGTTGTGGGTCTTCTTCCAGGCATTGCAGCCGATCTAGGCGTGTCAATTTCTGCCGCGGGCCTTCTCGTCAGCTTCTACGCGCTGTCGATCACACTTGGCACGCCAGTCGTTTCTGCACTTACTGGCGCACTCCCGCGGCGTGGATTGGCGATCGGTCTTATGGTGATCTTCACGGTCTGCAATCTGTCGGCGGCCTTAGCTCCCAATTACAGCGCGCTGCTGCTGTCACGCATCGTGATGGCTGTTGCTCACGGAGTCTTCTTCGGCGTAGGGGCGGCATGTGCGACGTCCCTTGCTTCCAAATCGCGGGGCGGTAGCGCAGTTGCGGTGATGATGGGCGGGCTTACGGTTGCCATGGTCATTGGCGTGCCGATCGGGTCGTGGATCGGCCAACAATTCAACTGGCGGACGCCGTTTCTCGTTATCACCGCTCTCGGAACGGTCGCAGTGTTTGGTCTGCTTTGGCTTCTGCCGCGCGAGATCACTTATAATCAGCCTGCGCCGTTCGCCGCGCAACTGAGCCTTCTCGGAAATCGACGTCTGGCGACCATGTACCTGCTGACTGCGGTCGGGTTCGGCAGCACTTTTGTGGTCTTCACGTTCTTGTCGCCGTTGCTGACTGAGGTCACCGGCGTGCCGGAGGAGAGCGTCAACATCGCATTGTTGCTTTTTGGTGCAGCGACCGTCGCCGGAAATCTGGCCGGCGGAAAGCTGAGCGATTTTGCCGGTACGCGCAACGCGATGATGGTCTTGCTGTGCGGGCTGATTGTCTCTTTCTTCCTGCTTCTATTGGCGATCCACAATGAGGTCGCGACGTTCGCGGTGATCGCGATCTGGGGGGCGTTTGCATTCGCCATCCCTCCGGTGATGCAGGCTGGAGTTGTCGCGACCGCGCGGGAAGTGGCTCCGGATGCGCTTGGGACCGCGTCGGGCTTCAATATTGCAGCGTTCAATCTCGGAATATCAGGCGGGTCTTTCATTGGGGGACAGCTCTTGGAAGGGCCGGGGCTGTTGATGACGCCTTACGCTTCAATCGCGATGGCGATCATCGCACTACTGATCACTACGGTTGCGCTCCACCGGCAGCCGGTCACCGCATGACAAAGACCCAACTAGGAGGAGTGACAATGCAGGACAGCGAGAGTCAGGCGAATAATATGACGCGGCGTGGCGCTATGACAATTGCCGGAGCAACGATTGCCACCGCCACGATTCCGACGGCGGGGACTGTTTTGGCTCAGTCCGCACAAGGAATCGCGGCGCCGTCGGAGGAGACGCGAAGTGCGTCTACGGTCGGCAACTCCGTTAAGCTGATGCACAAGCGTGTCAAAACGAATGGCGTAACCCTTCACTACGTCACGGTTGGCCGCGGGCCGGTGGTTCTGTGCATGCATGGTTGGCCGCAAAACCACCGCGAGTTCCTTCCGGTTATGGAACGGCTTGCCGACAGCTTTACGTTCATCGCCCCGGATCTTCGAGGATACGCCGACAGCGACAAGCCCTATGATGGCTATGAGCCGAAGACCATCGCGCAAGATATGATCGGCTTACTGGATGCGGAGAACGTTACGCGCTTTCACATTCTTAGCCATGATCTGGGCGGCCCACCTTCGGTGGCGCTGGCATACTTGGCGTCAAACCGAGCTTGGTCGTTAGCCACCATCGAAACCCCATTCTTCGGACTAAGCTTTCCCGGTTATGTGGACCCTCGTGTAACCTATTGGCATCTCGGAATGCACATGAACATGGATGTTACGAGGTTTTTGGTCGAAGGGCGTGAAGAGCAATATCTTCGGCATTTTTTCCGAGATTTTGCGTATAATCCGGACGGTCTTTCCGAGGAAGAAGTCCAGTTCTATGTCATGCAAATGCGGCAGCCGGGTAACCTTCGGGCCAGCTTGAATCATTACGGCTACATTCCGCAGATGGCCGACCAGACGAAGGAGCTGACGCGCAGCAAGCTTGCCGTACCAATGTTGGCATGGGCTGGTCGGAGATCCTTTGGTGATCATTGCATCAATTCGGCAAAGGCGATCGCCAGCAACGCAGAAGGTGGTGTCATCGAGGAATGCGGGCATTGGGTTTTTGAAGAGAAGCCGGATTTCATTGTTGGTCAGTTGAGCCAATTTTGGCAGCGACACAGCTGATCGGATGTATATGGTGATCGCAATGGAGGCTGCTTGATGGAAGTGGCCTCCGTCATTGTGGGTTGAAACAGGTCAGGCGTGGCGCGATACGGGAAGCGCTACGTCTGAATGCGTGATACTTGTATAATCGCATCTCTGGCCGACTTGGAGATAGGCGGGCATGCGCGGTGCAGCGAGGCCATTAGCCTTGGGGCTTGAATTACTCGGCTTTGCCATGCTCCTATCTGGCCCAATAGCGGCGCAGTCGATCGCGAGCGGAAATTCCGCCACTCACGCTCCAGCCCTCGTCGCAAGCCAGGCGGGTGCATCGCAATCCCAGTCTGTTCCCTGGTTGCTCGGTGACTGGAACGGTGCCCGAACTCAGCTCCAGAATCTCGGCATCGATTTTCAGTTCTCGTACACTAGCGAATTTGCCTACAACGCGACAGGCGGCGTCAGAAGCACCGGTACATATACCGATCAATACACGGCAGGAGCAACTTTGGATCTCGACCGCCTCTTCGGCGTTCGAGATGCGACCTTTCAGGCGACGTTTACCGAACGCACCGGCCACAATCTGAGCGAAGATGCGGGGCTCCGGACCTTGCAACTGGTCCAGGAGGTGTTCGGACGGGGACAGACGGCTCGCCTCACGCAGTTCTGGTTCGATCAGAAGTATCTTAATGGCGCGGTCGACTGGAAAGTGGGACGCATGACCTTCGGGGAGGACTTCGCATCATTCTCATGCGACTTCCAGAACCTGACGTTCTGCGGTGCGCCTCCAGGCAATATCCTCGGTGACTACATCCTCAACTGGCCAGTGAGCGGATGGGCAACCAGATTAAGGTTCAATTTCTCCGGATTCGGATATTTCCAGGTCGGCGTCTATGACGTGAATCCGAAATATCTGGGTCTGCGCGCCGCGGTCGTTCCGGCGTTCTTCTCGGGCTCTACGGGGGCCATGATTCCAGTGGAATTGGCGTGGCTTCCAAATTTCGGTGGCAAGCTGCCTGGAAGTTACAAGGTCGGGGCCTGGTACGACACGTCCACCGCGAACGACGTCGTCAGCGACATCAACGGAAATCCGTTTGCAGTCACTGGCCTGCCACCGATCGCGGGCCGCGGGCGCTTCGGTGGCTATATCAGCATTTCCCAGCAGCTCACGCCGTTGTCTGCTCCGAATTCCAAGAGTGGCTTGAGTGCCTTTCTCAATGCAACCATAGCAGACGATCGGACATCGAGAACAGATGCTCAGGTTGCCGGTGGCTTGATGTATACCGGTCTCTTCCGCTCGCGTCCCAACGATGATATCGCCTTCGCCGTGGGAATGACGCATGTAAATAGCCGCGTGGCCGATGCCCAGATTTTGCAGAATGAGATAGGCCTCGGTCCCGTCCCGGTCCAGGGAAGCGAGTATGTCATGGAGCTGTACTACACTTTCCGCCCGACGAGCGGTCTGCTGTTTCGTCCGAACGTCCAGCATGTCATCCATCCCGGCGGTATCAGTCAGAACAAGGACGCCTTGATCTTTGGATTGAAGACCTCGGCGAGTTTCTGAGTCTCTTGGCCAGTCTTGGGTCGAATTAGCTTTCGGGCCAGCTGAGCAAAAATGCACGTACAATTCGCCGAAGATCATTCCTCGTCGCTCCGGCATTCGCCTGGACTGCCATGCCTTGAACCGTCAAACCGACAAGCTGCGCCGCATCTTCGGCCGTCATGCCGGCAGGCAGCGGCCCTGATCCTTCACAGCTTCAAGTCTCTGCCGCAGCAGGCGGCTGAACCGCGCGCGGTTTTGGATGAGTTCTTTGCGAATAGGTTCGTTTTCCGGTGAACACGCAAGCGCGGCGCCTGTCTCAAGACAGCCCGGCGGGGTATTCGGTCCGGTGTGGAGATCGACCGTACCGAACAGGAGGCGTTCCACGATTCGTCGAGGTGTTGGTTCGTCCAATGCATTCTGGCGAAATCCAAGGTGTTCGGAGTAGAAGTACTCAACGACCCGGCGGAACAAATCCGCCTTGCTGCCGAATGCGGCGTACAGGCTTGATTTCGTCAGGCCCGTCGCGTCGAGTAGATCGTTCAATGAGGCGCCTTCGTAGCCTTGGCGCCAGAACACCCGCAGCGCTCTGCCGAGGATCTCGGTCTCATCAAACCCTCGGGGGCGTGCCATGTCACACCGTTCCGTCCATCACTTAGATGTGAACTGACCGGTCCATAATGTCAAGAGGAAGCCCGTTGATGTAGGACCGATCGGTCCTGTATTCAAGGTTATGCCGTTCATTCACGGTATTCGTGCGAACCAGCAAGAAGTTGCGAGGGCTGAACCGCACGTTGATTGTGTTGCGAAACCGAAAACGACCTCGCGATTTGCCCATGACGGTACCGCTCAACAAGCTCGATCTGAACCTCTTGCGCGTCTTCGACGCGGTCATGGAGGAACGGAGCGTATTGCGGGCCAGTCAGCGGATGTGCCTCAGTCAATCTGCCGTGAGCCACGCTCTTGCGCGACTGAGGGTCATACTGGATGATGATCTGTTCGTCCGCACGGCGACCGGAATGCAGCCAACGGCTCGCGCGCTTGCGATGGCGCCGCTGATCCGCGAGGCATGGAAGTCACTGGAGGCAGCCATCGGCCTGCCGAAATTCGAGCCACGAAGTTCGACTAGGCGGTTCACCATAGCGGTGAGCGACTTCGTAACCACGGTTTTGATGCCTAACCTCCTTGGCTTGCTGGGACGCGAGGCGCCTTTTGTCGATCTCGTCATCCGTTCTGACTGCAGTATCGACTTGACTGGACAAATCGATCTCGGTCAGATTGATGCCGCGATTGGTCCGTTTTCTGATGTGCCGGCGCGTTTCCGCTCGAGTTCGCTGTTCGCATACGACGATGTGCTTATCGCCAGCTCCTCACGCGAGCTCGGCGATCTGTCGCTCGAGAAGCTTTCTAGCCTTTCTATCGCCGTCGTCTCGCAGCACGGCGAGCACGACGGCGTTGTCAATGGCTACGTATACGAGCGTGGATTGGCACGACGATCAGAAATGTACGACCGGGCTGCGCTCGAGCGTGCCTTTTCCGGGTCGATGCGCGGCCCACGCATAGCGCTATCGCTGCCGCATTTCCTGGCGCTTCCCTCGCTGGTTGAGGACACCGATTTGGCAGCTATCGTACCGCGACCCCTCGCCAGGTCGCTCGCTCGTGCGCGTCGGTTATCGACATACGAACTGCCATACAGACCGGGGTTGGTGGACGTCAGCGTGGTCTGGCACGAACGCAACGCCGATGATGCTCCGCAGGAATGGCTGCGGGAACTGTTGAGACGGGCCGGTGAGCCGCTGTGCGGCTGTCTGGCAGAACTCGAGCGCGCAGCTCGATTCACGTCAACTCCTTTCCTTCCGCGCATTGTTATCAGGCCTTGCCTCGTGCCCCAGGATGCGGACTGACGAATTCGATCATTGTCATCATCTCGCAGCAAATGCCCGTTGCGAGACGATACAGGCGATGAGCGAATAGTCCTCGCGTTTCTCGTTTGGCGCGTCTGGGCGCGACGTTCGCTTTTGTATTGGCCGCTAGGGCAGCTCTTTAACATCCAGGACGCCTAATGACGGTAATCGGCTGAGATCGGTGCCTGTCATAGCGCATGCCACGACGTAGAAGGGTGGAATTGCAGCGTATTCATCTGGCGCGTGAAATAGTTTCACTTCCGCGAGCGGACCAGACCGAACAGATAAGGTGTGTGAGACCGACGAGTTGCGCACTCGCCACCGATGATCGAAGGACCACGCGTCATGCAAAAATCGATCCTGCCCGGCGCTACCTCGGCAATGCTTGGCAGGCGTCGCGAGGGCTGCCCAATGCGGGGCAGCGCTTTGCGTCCGGTACAGCTCGCCATATCCCGAAATACGATCCGCATCCTTCAAACCCAGGAGACCCCGAATGTCCAAGCTTGACATGCTGACGCCTCAGAACTGCGCTGTGGCGCTGATTGATTATCAGCCGGCAATGTACCAGGGCGTTCAGTCCCACGACCGGCTGGTGCCCTTCAACAACGTGCAGGTGGTGGCGAAAGCCGCAAAGCTGTTCGGCCTTCCCACCATTATCTCGACGGTGGCCGCAAACACGTTTTCCGGCCCGTTCATGCCGGAGATCACCGAACTGTTCCCGGGCAACGAGGTCATAGATCGCACCTCGATGAACGCCTGGATCGATCCGAACTTCCGCAAGGCCGTGCAAGAGACCGGCCGGAAGAAATTCGTGGTGGCGGGACTGTGGACAGAGGCCTGCGTGATGTTCGCCGCTCTCGAAATGCTGAAGGAAGGTTTCGAGGTTTACGTGCCTGCCGACGCCTGCGGCGACCTCTCGCTGGAAGCGCATGATCGTTCGATGGATCGCCTGGTGCAGGCGGGTGCCGTTCCCATCACGTCGCTGCAGTATGTCTTCGAGCTCCAGCAGGATTGGGCGCGAACGGAGACCTATGAGGGGGTCATGAACATCCTCCGGGCTCACTCGCCTTACGGCATTCAGGTCCGTTTCTCTAAGTGGGCGCTCGGCGAACACGCGTCCGAGGCTGGCACCAAGGCAGCCTAGCAAACTGGCAGGAGGGCCCGTCATGAAGGTCTACCTATTGTCTCTGGGAGCGGGTCTCCTCGTCGGAGTGGTCTACTATCTCCTGAATGTGCGCTCGCCGGCGCCACCGTTGGTGGCGCTGGTCGGGCTATTGGGAATACTGGTCGGCGAGCAGGTTATCCCGGTAGCAAAACTTCTCCTGCAGGGCTCGAGCTTCTCCGCCGCATGGCATCTCTCGAGTTGCGATTCGCACATCTTCGGCATGCTCCCCGGCAGCCGTACGGATGCACCTGGTGTTGGCCTTAAGACTCCGGAGAAGCAAACATGAGCAACCAGGGTCCTGACCTGATCCTGCATCACGGCCTGTTCACTACGCTCGATCGTTCCAATCCGGCGGCCAGCGCAGTTGCGATCGAAAATGGACAGTTCACGGCCGTAGGACACGATAGCGACGTGATGAAGCTCGCAGGTCCGTCCACCAGGGTCATCGACCTGAAAGGGCGCCGCGTGCTGCCGGGGCTCATCGATAATCATCTCCATTTGATCCGTGGAGGACTCAACTACAACATGGAGCTGCGGTGGGACGGCGTCTGGTCGCTCGCCGATGCCATGGCGATGCTGAAGAAGCAGGTCGCGATCACGCCGCCGCCGCAATGGGTGCGCGTCGTCGGCGGCTTCACCGAGCACCAGTTTGCGGAACGGCGGCTGCCGACCATCGATGAACTCAACGCGATCGCTCCGGACACGCCGGTTTTCATTCTCCACCTGTACGACCGCGCCATCCTCAATGCCGCCGCGCTGCGTGCGGTCGGCTATGCCAAGGACACGCCGGAACCGCCCGGCGGCGAGATCGTACGCGATGCGAAGGGCAATCCAACCGGACTGCTGCTCGCGAAGCCGAACGCGAATATTCTCTATGCGACCTTGGCCAAGGGACCCAAGCTGCCGTTCGACTACCAGGTCAATTCAACCCGGCATTTCATGCGCGAGCTCAATCGGCTCGGCGTCATCGGCGCGATCGATGCCGGCGGCGGCTTTCAGAATTACCCTGAGGATTACGCGGTTATCCAGAAGCTGTCGGATGAGGGGCAGCTGACCATCCGCCTTGCTTACAACCTGTTCACCCAGAAGCCCAAGGCGGAGAAAGAGGACTTCCTGAACTGGACAAGGACGTCGAAGTACAAGCAAGGCACCGACTACCTCAGGCACAATGGTGCCGGCGAGATGCTGGTGTTCTCGGCGGCTGACTTCGAGGATTTCCGCGTACCGCGCCCGGACATGCCGCCGGAAATGGAGAGCGAGCTCGAGGACGTCGTCCGCATTCTCGTCCAGAACAAATGGCCGTGGCGGCTGCACGCGACGTACGACGAGACCATCTCGCGGGCGCTCGACGTGTTCGAGAAGGTCAACCAGGATAGCCCGCTCGAAGGCCTGCACTGGTTCTTTGACCATGCCGAGACCATTTCCGATCAATCGATCGACCGCATCGCGGCGCTCGGCGGCGGCATCGCTGTGCAGCACCGCATGGCCTATCAGGGCGAGTATTTCGTGGAGCGCTACGGCTTCGGCGCCGCCGAAGCGACGCCGCCGGTGAAGAAGATTCTCGACAAAGGTGTGAAGGTCTCGGCTGGCACCGACGCAACCAGGGTTGCCTCTTATAACCCGTGGGTCGCGCTGGGTTGGCTCGTCACCGGCATGACGGTAGGTGGGCTCCGTCTCTATCCGCAACGCAATTGCCTCGATCGCGAGACCGCGCTTCGCATGTGGACGGAGAACGTCACTTGGTTCTCCAATGAAGAGGGCAAGAAAGGCCGTATCGAGGTCGGACAGCTCGCTGACCTGATCGTGCCGGACCGGGACTTCTTCTCCTGTGGCGCAAACGAGATCGCCGATATCACGAGCGAGCTGACGATGGTCGGCGGGCGCATCGTCTACGGCGCAGGAGACTTTAAGGCGCTCGACGACACCGCGCCTCCGCCGGCGATGCCCGATTGGTCGCCGGTGCGCCAATTCGGCGGATATGGCAATTGGGTGGAGACCGACGGCAAGGCGCGCGCCATCAGGTCTCACGCGGCGCAAATGTGCGGCTGCGCGAGCGCTTGCGCCGTGCACGGCCATGATCACGCGCGGGCGTGGTCAGGCAGGCTGCCGGTGTCCGATTTCAAGAGTTTTTGGGGCGCGCTCGGTTGCGCCTGCTGGGCCGTCTGAGATGCAGCCAGAGATCGACACTCCCCGCTGGGTCGCAGCGGTCCTATGCTCGCGGTGGCTGCTGCCGCTATCAAGGGTCGCCCTGGTCTCGGCCTTCCTGATTGGTGGAATCCAGAAGCTCATCGACTTTCCCGCGGCCGTGGCAGAGCAGGCTCATTTCGGTCTGCAGCCCGACTGGCTGTGGGCCGCAACGGCCATCGTGGTCGAAATCTTTGGCTCCGCCCTGGTGATCTCCGGCCGATGGGTATGGCTGGGGGCAGGGGGACTCGGTGTACTGACCGCAGTCGCCATGCTCACCGCCAACGATTTTTGGGCGAAGATCGGCCACGATCGCTTCATGGCAGTAAACGCCTTTTTCGAGCACTTGGGCCTGATCGCGGGCCTGGTGCTCGTCTCCATACTGTCCCTGCGCAAGCAGAGCGCGTGATCGCAACGAGGCTTCCATGTCCGGCAACCGTCATCTGATCAACATCCTGCTTTCCCTTTCGCTGCTCACGAGCGGGTCCGCAGCAATCGCAAAGGACTCCGTCCGGGAGCCGGCTCCGCAGGTCGGTGTCGGTCCCCAATACGATACGACGCATGTCTATGTGGCGCCCGAGGACGTCGACAAGTTCGTTGCCAGTTTTCTCGCCACTTTCGGCGGCCAGAGCACCAAACAGGTCGTCGCCACTGTGACGCCGACGCCGAGCAGCACGACATCACAGCTCTTGCAAACACCGGTCGGCACCGTGTCCCTGTTCGGGTTCAAGACGCCGATCCCTTATCCGTTCGGGGCGGAGCGGACCGGCTATCTGGTCACCGATATCGACGAGGCGGTCAACTCCGCCAAGGTTGCCGGAGCTGACGTGCTGGTCGCGACGTTTCCGGATCCGATCGGGCGTGACGTGGTGATCCAATGGCCAGGTGGAGTCAACATGCAGCTCTACTGGCACACGACCAAGCCGTCCTATGCGGCGTTCGAGACGATTCCCGAGAATCGTGTTTACGTCTCTCCCGAGCGGGCGGATGCCTTCATGCGCAGCTTCCTCCGCTTCTCGCACGGGAAGGTCGCCTCCGACGATGCGCATGCCGCCGGCGTCGAGATCGGTCGAGCCAAGGAAACCTACAGGCGCATCCGCATCGAGTCAGTGTTCGGGAAGATCACCGTATTCGTCACCGACGGCCATCTGCCTTATCCCTACGGCCGCGAGCTAACCGGCTACGAGGTCAGTGACTTGCAGGGCACGTTGACGAAGGCAAAGGCCTCCGGCGCTGTCGTGCTCGTGGAGCCCTACACGTCTGGCGGCCGGTCCGCGGCCATGGTACAGTTTCCAGGCGGATATATCGCGGAGATTCACGCGACGGCATCTGAAAAGTAGTGGGAGTCCAGGTAGGAGACGCGATTGGGGGTCGGTTCGTCACCATCTCTCCCGCGGAGGCGCTGGCGGTATGCGGCGGTCGCTTTTTGCTTGACTGCGGCGCCGCATGCGACCTGGGCTGACGATCAGTCCTCCAAGCAAACCTCCACGCCGCAGCGGCCTGCCATCATGTTTAATCGGTTTCAGGAGGACTGGTCCGTACTCGCGGATTCGCGGGTGCCGCGTGAGCCCTTCGACGAGTTCAAATACATTCCGCTGTCCAGCGTCGATCCATACACATATGTCTCATTCGGCGCGAACACCCGCGAGCGGTTCGAGTCCAATAACGCTGCGAACTTCGGAACCGGTCCGAACCGCAGCCAGAACTACGTCATCAGCCGAAACGAATTCCATGCCGATCTCCGCGTAGACAATCAAATACAGGCGTTCGTGCAATTTCAGGCCGACTATGCACCATGGAAGACCATGTTGACGCCGGTTGATCGGGACCGGCTCGATCTCGAGCAGGGTTGGGTCGCTCTGACGGAGCCTTTGGGCGGCGGAACGCTGAAGCTGCGAGGCGGTCGCCAGCAATTTGCCTTCGATCTCCAGCGCTTCGTATCCGTTCGCGACGGTCCCAACGTCCGACAATCTTACGACGCCGCCTGGGCGGACTACGAGAAAGGACCCTGGCGATTTATCACCTTTTACAGCCTACCGGTCCAGGTTCGGGACATTACAATATTCGATGATTACAGCAGCGTCAGCGCGCAGACCTTTGGGATGGCGCGGGCAGAGTATAAGTTTTCCGAGTCCTTGTTCATCGCCGGCTACTATGCCAATTTCACACAGACGAACGTGCAGTTTCCAAATGCGTCCGGCGACGAGCGGAGAGACATTTTCGATGTCCATCTGAACGGCAACGCCAATCATTTCGATTTTGACCTCGAAGTGATGAACCAAACCGGACGCATCGGCATCGAGCCGATCGAGGCCTGGGCTGTCGGCTCACTCGCTGGCTACACCTTCGCCGACTTGAAGTGGAGCCCAAGGGTGGGCATCCAATTCGACGCGGCGTCCGGTGACGGCAACACCAAAGGAACCTTTGGGACATTCAATCCGCTGTTTCCCAATGGTTATTACTTTACGCTTGCGGGTTACACCGGGTACGCCAACCTCATTCACATCAAGCCATCCCTGACGCTGAGTCTCACTTCGTCGGTGAAGGTCATGCTCGCGGCAGCGGCCCTGTGGCGCCAGAACACGGCCGATGCGATCTACACCCAGCCCGATATTGCGGTCCCAAACACTGCCGGCCGGCCGGGCGCATACACCGGAAGCTATGCCCAGCTTCGGCTCGATTGGACGATCGACCGCACAACTTCCTTCGCAATCGAGGCGGTGCACTTTGCGATCGGAGATGCGTTGCGGAACGCTGGCGGCCATGACTCGAATTACGTTGGCGTGGAGATCAAAAGCGGGTGGTAGGGAGAGCCGTTGTCGAACGCGTCCCCACCCCCATGCAGTGGCAAAGTAGATCGTTTCAATGAAGACTGAGGAAATCGTTCTCGGGCTGGGACTGAGATCCACGCGCCGATCGGACGAGATTGCCTGAATGATGAGGAACAATGGCTGATACGGAGAACCGCTCGCTTCTCCCGCTGGTTTTGAGCCTGACCGCAGGCTATGTCGACACGGCAGGTTTTCTTGCGCTGCAGGGCCTATTCACCGCGCACGTCACAGGCAATTTCGTCACGCTCGGTGCATCTCTTGCGCTCGGCACCTCGGGTGCCCTGGCAAAACTCCTGGCGCTGCCGGTCTTCTGTGTCGTCGTGACCGGGATGCGCTTGCTCGCAACATTGCTTTCCGGCCACTACCGTCAGGTGTTCGAAACCCTTCTTGGCCTGAAAGTCCTCATGCTGGCCGTCGGTGCGGCGCTTGCGATCCGATATGGCCCCTTCCATGACGGCGATAGCTGGCAGGCAGTGCTGACCGGGATGGTGCTTGTCGCTGCCATGGCGATCCAGAACGCCGCCCATCGCATCTATCTGGGAAGCGCGCCACCCTCGACGCTGATGACGGGAACGACGACGCAGATCATGATCGACGTTGCGGATATGATCTATTCAAAAGCCGCCCCGGACGGCCAGATCAAAGCGCGGATGAAGAATATGTCCTGGAATGTGTTCGTCTTCGCCGTGGGATGCGGTGCCGCGGCGCTCCTGTATGTCGGTTACGGCGTCTGGTCTTTCGTGGTGCCGCCGATTCTGGGCGGACTTTCGCTGCTTATTCGACTGGTGGATCCGGCGAAGAAGTAAAGTTAGCGGTCGGAAGATGCAGGTCGATGTCGATAACGTTGGCCGTTCCGAAATTCTCGGAGGGCGAAAATTGGCGGCCATTGTCGCTATGACTGCGGTCATCGCAGCATGGGCTGCCATCGTGACCGCTGTCATCGCCTTGCCTGCCGTCGCCTGATCCGCCGAGCTCGATGGAGCGGAGACCAAGCATGCCCCGCCATTCAACCCTACGACCCTGCGCTATGACGAAGACTATTCCTATTTGCGGGATCCGGCGAAGCGGACAGGGGCCTGGTGGGAGCCGTTCAAATACATTCCGCTCGATCTCAATGGTGGTGCCTATCTCACCCTTGGCCTGGAGCTTCGCTTCAGGGAGGAGGCCTATGGCAATTTCAATTGGGGCCAACTGCCGGTCAACGAGTATCAATGGTACCGGATGCTGCCCTATGCGGATCTGCATCTCGGCTCCAACCTGCGTCTTTTCGGCCAGCTGATCGGTACCTGGGTTACGGACAAGGACACGGTTGGTGGCATCGACCAGACCGGATTCGAGCCGCTTCAGGCCTTCGCGGATTTGAAGCTACCACTGGCCGAAGGCGCGGATCTCACCTTGCGAGGAGGGCGGCAACTGCTGTCGTATGGCACGGAGCGGCTCATCAGCTTGCGGTACGGTCCGAATGTGCTTCGTTCCTTTGACGCAGCATTGGCCTCGGTCCAGACAGCTCCGTGGCGCGTCGACGCTTTCTATGCGCAGCCGGTTCGAAATTTGGTCGGGAGCTTCAATGACCGTTTCGATCACGACCGATCCGTCTGGTCGATCTATGCCACGCGCCAATTGCCTGACATCAGCGCCAAGTCGGGGTTCGATCTTTATTACATCGGATACCGGAACGCCGCCGCAGAGTACAATCAAGGTCGCGGAGAGGAAGTGCGGCATACCATCGGCAGCCGCCTCTTCGGTGCCGCGCAGGGTTGGGACTGGAATTTTGAAGGCATGGCCCAGTTCGGGCACTTCGCTCACGGGAATATCCGCGCCTGGTCGGTTGCCTCCGATACTGGCTATACATTTGCCGACGTGACCTTCAGCCCGCGGCTTGGCCTGCGGGCCAACATCATCAGCGGCGACCAAAATCCGAATGAGGCCGATCTTCAGACGTTCAACCCGCTATTTCCGAAAGGAAAGTATTTCGGCGAGATCGGCCTGATTGGACCATACAACCTGATCAATGCCCATCCGACGCTCACCCTTCAACTGGACCAGCATTGGACTCTGGATCTGGCGACGGTGTTCTATTGGCGCGAAAGTCTTGGCGACGGCGTTTACGGCGCCGGCGGCGATTTGGTGCGCCCGTCGGGCAACAGCCGTGCCCGCTACATCGGAACGCAAGCCGACGTGATACTCGGCTGGCAGCCGGTTCCCTGGTTCAGCGCGGCGTTCTCTTATTCCGCATTCGTGCCGGGGCCGTTCATCCAGGAGACGGGTTGGGGCGAGACGGCTCACTTCGTGGGTCTTGAGGCGATGCTGAAGTTCTAATCGCGGAAAATGGGGTGGCAGCGACGAAATGGGTGACTTTGGGCTCATCCACTGCGCTGAAGTCACGGATCGTATCCTGGAGAATTCGATCGGCGTTTGTCACCCGATGGTGCTGTCGCAAATGCTCAAGCCACGAAACAACAAAGAACGTTTCCAGGAATCGCCCTTCTTCGGCGGCATCTTCGAAGATATCCCAGGCATATGCACCGTCACGCCGCCGCTGTTGGCCCAGGGCCTGGATCGCGGACAGGAAATCGTCACGTCTTTGGGAGGCTATGCGATATTCAACCGTTACCAGCACCGGACCTCGATCGGGATGCAAATCGGCCGTCAGAACCGGCGCCGGCCAGTGCATCGACGGCGCGAGATCCATGCCGGTGCCGACTTGAAGCTTCCA
The DNA here is from genome assembly GCF_059512385.1 of Bradyrhizobium sp. Crot121. NCBI lineage: Bacteria > Pseudomonadati > Pseudomonadota > Alphaproteobacteria > Hyphomicrobiales > Nitrobacteraceae > Bradyrhizobium > Bradyrhizobium sp. Crot121. Next base: position 54,936 of record NZ_JCAMOR010000038.1, read on the forward strand.
GCTCCAGCTCAGTCCGATGGCGACGAGAGCGCCGGCTGCCGCAATGAAATGCGCTGCAGGCAGGCTGATCGTCGACGCAAGCTGCCCCCAGAGTGCACTGCCGGCGGTCATGGCGCCGAAGAACACGGTGACGAAGATGGACAATCCGCGGCCACGTACCCAATCCGGTAGCGAGACCTGAACCGAGACATTGAGGGTTGCGAGAACGCTGATCCACGAAATGCCGGCGAGCAGGCAAGCCGCTAGGCCGAGCGCGGCATGATATGCGATGCCGAGGAGGACCAGGCTAATCGCCGTGCTAAGCGTGCCGAGCGCAACGAGCCGGTCCGGTCCAAGAGCGCTCTTCATCCAGGGTAGCGCGAAGGCGCCGGCGACGGCACCAACTCCAATCGCACCCAGCAATATGCCGTAGAGCGCGGGACCTCCGGCGATCTGATTGCGGGCGACCAGCGGCAGCAGCGCCCAGTATGCGCTTGCAAAAAAGAAGAACGCGACGGCCCTAACGAGCGTTGCGCGCAAATGCGGATTGTACCGGGCATGCCGAAAACCGATCACCAGCGCACCGGCCAGACGCTCTGGCGGGATCCCGGTCGCTGAAGACGAGGGACGCCACCAGAACAGGGCGGCTATCACGGCAAAATTGCTCAACGCGTTGATCCAGAACGGCGCCGCGATGCCCAAGCCGCCAATGATCACGCCACCCAGGGCCGGTCCGATTGCCCTGCTGATGTTCACACCGACGCCGTTGCTGGCTATCGCTGCAGCCAAGTCCTGCTTGGGGACGAGCTGAGGCACGACCGATTGCCACGCCGGTGCAGTGAATGCTGCGCCGGCACCAAGAAGGAAGGTGAACAGCAACAGGATGGTCGGATTGACGAAGTTGAGCCCCACCAGAACCGCACTCATCGCCGCCACGACGGTGATGACGATCTCCGCGATGATTAGAAAGCGGCGCTTGTCGACGATATCCGCCAGTGCCCCGGCAGGCAGTGCGAACAGGAACATGGGAAGGCTGGTCGCGACCTGAACCAGCGAGACAGCGAGTGGATCGGCATCCAGGCTTGTCATGAGCCAGCCGGACGCCGCATTGTACATCCACGTGCCGACATTCGCGACGACGGTTGCGATCCAGACAACCGTGAAGGCCGTGTGTCGAAAAGCAATCCAGGGGGAGGCTCGCCGCTCCGGGGCCGCTTTGCTCCGATTCTCGTCAGGAAGGGCCATGCTTTTCACTCGGCCAACCGAGTTGCCTCTGTGCCAAGTATACGTTGTTTGCGGACCGCCTCATCTATTTTTCGATAAAGGGAACGATGATGCTGACGGCCTGCTGGGGTTGCTCTTCCATGATCCAATGACCGGAATTGGTGATGACCGCGCCCTGGACATTGCTCGCGACGTAGGCGAGTTCCGACTGCATGGATGCGCCGAAGGAGTGATCACCGCCGATCGCGAGCACAGGCATCGGCAACTTGCCGGTCTTTGCCAATAGCTCTTTGTTGTCCTCACCATCTTGGAGAAAGGCCGCGAACTGTCCGCTGAAGGCGTCGTGAATAGCGTTCGGGCGGGCATAGAGTGCCGCATAGTGATCTCGGGTCTGGTCGTCGATCGCCGCGGGATTGGCCGACAGATCATTGTAGAAGCGATCAAGCAGGATGCGCTCACGGCCGGCGACCAGCCGTTCGGTGTCAGGACCGCGGAAATTGAAGTGCCAGAGCTTGGGATTGGTCAGCTGCGCGTACCAGGTGCCAAGCCCGGGAAGCGGAGCGTCCATGGCAACCCATTTGGTGACGCGGTCGGGAAACTGGGCTGCCAATGCGTAGCCAACCATATTGCCGATGTCATGGGTGATCAGCGCGACTTTTTGAATCTTCAACTGGTCGAGAATGGCCGCGATATCCCGTGCTTGCGCGGCCTTTTCGTATCCACTCTCCGGGTGTGACGAAAGACCCATGCCGCGTAGATCGGGAACGATCACCATGTGGTTCTTCACCAGAACTTCGGCCAGCGGCTCCCACATGTCTCCGGTATCTCCGAAGCCATGCAGCAGCAGCACGGCCGGGCCCTGACCCCCGACGCGAACATATTGCGTGCCATCCGAGACCGGCATCTCCTGCGCGTGAAAACTATTTGGAAAAGGCCGGGTTTCGGCGGCCGCCCGACTCGCAAAGAGCGGCACGGTCAGCATCGCCGCGGAGAGAACAAGAGCGAACGAAATCTGACGGAAAGAACAGGGCATGCTATGGCTCTTTGAAAGGACGCAGGCTGATGCTGGCATTTGCATCTCGTGGTGCCGTTCTTTAATCGTTCGAGCTCTGATGAACCAGCGCACGCAAAATCGCACCCGATCGACCGGCATCGATCGCGGATCTCAACTGCCATCTCTGATAGTCTGGACATTTTCGAATGTCCGCGGAAGTGAATCTATTTCAGCCGCCCGATGCGCACGCTGCAATCCGCTGCTTCGGCGACGGTGAATGTGCAACGAGCTTCTGCCACCTGAGGTCCAGGCAGTGCAGGATTGGCTTGGATCGTTCGCAACGATAAAGTGCGACTTAGCGGGAACGGCGGTTCTTAGCGAAAGTGCTGCGCTTCCGCTGAAGCAGCGTGACAAGGCGAGCCGCCATCTCACATGCCATACTCGTGTCGATCTGATTTCCTGTTGATTTGCAATCAGAGATTCCCTCGGCAATATAAGACCTGAGGCGGCGCTGGTGTCACTGCTTCGCAAACTGGGATCGTAACCAATCACGAGCATTAGTGAGGCCGTGGGAATTGCCCGGGGAAAGGTACCATGTGCGATTTCGTTCACGGAGGAGACGGACGGACGTCTGGTTAAAGAGGAAACACTGGAGCAGGCGACTGAAACCGTGAACGACGAGACATTTCGAAGGTTGCTGCGGTAGGAACCGTCGCTACATTGCCGAAATCGGGCAACGTTCGCGCCGGTTTGACTTGTAGGGGTGTGGCACGCGTCATGTCTACCGTTTTCGCTCCTTGGACAGTTTCATGACAAACCGCACCCTCGGAAGTCGAGCTATGAGTAGGATAGCGCAATGCTGCTGTGGTTTGTTGCGTGCCGAGGTGATCGGCGAGCCCGCGTCTGTGGCCGCGTGTCATTGCGTCGCATGTCAGCGCCGAACGGGCTCGGCCTTTGGAGTTGCCACCTATTTCTCCAAAGAACAGGTGCACACCAAAGGGCCGAACAAGGTCTACGACCGCAGCAGCGACTCGGGGCGAAAGGTCGAACTCCATTTCTGCCCCGATTGCGGTTCCACCGGTTTTGGTACGCGCAGTTTGACCCAGGACTTATCGGCATTCCCTTTGGGGCGTTCGCTGATCCCTCCATGCCTTGGCCGACGTTATCTGCGTGGGAGACGACAGGGCATCCCTGGGTAACTTTCAATCACGAGCTCGATCACCTTCAACGTCAAGACGAACTTGAAGGCATGGTGAAAGTGAGCAGCTGAGTGTCCGGCCGCGTGTCCGAAACCCAGGCGGCGATTGGTTATCCGCACACTTTCCACACACCCCGACCGAAGTCCGTCAGTAAGTGAAAAGGCGAGATCCGAAACCTGACAGTGCATGTCAGCCTTCACTTTAAAAGCTCGATTTGGTCGCGGGAGCACGGCTCGCCGTCGCAGTTCTGTTAGCGCATATGAGCACTGGAGCGCGGCGTATTCTCAAAGCTGGAAACCGAGTGAGCTTCCTGCCCAGACTACAGCGAAGTTCGAACTGGTGATCAACATGAATGTGAATCGGCGTGGGGTCCGGGCGCCAATCGGTGCTGCAAGTGCTTGATTGACCTCGAATTAGTGGGGTCAATCTTGGACGCCGGATCACACTCAAGGCGACACCGACGCGTTAAGGACGGTGGAGGCTTCGGTCAGACCGTTGCCAGCGCCGTGAGAGAGAGACGATCGAGTTCAGCAGATTGCTTTCCGCTTCCTGGGGCGGTTTCTCTAGTCTCGGAGGGGATCAAATCCGACGTCCCGACCGCCCAGACTCCCTCAATGCGACGCCTGCAGAAAATACCGACGGTCCTGCAAGCATTCGATCATGGGCGGCGCCTATCCGGGGGCTGGAATTACAGCGGCATTTTGAACGGATGGCCGCTGGACTGTGATTGCTGGCCGCAGCAAGCAAATTGCCGTTGACCATCGCCCGGATCGGCTGCTTCAATTCGCAAAAAGAGAGGCGGCGGCAGTCCCGACCGCCGACATAAACAGCCGATCGGGAGGGAAGTCATGCCGCTGCGTATGAACCGTCGTTCCGTGCTGAAAGTGATCGGCGGGTCGATCGCCGCACCAATGCTCGCGCCTCGCGCGGGCAGCGCGCACGAGGCGTGGCCTGCCCGCCAGGTGCGTTACATCAACGGCTTTCCGGCTGGCGGCGCCACTGACACGCTTTCGCGCATTTTCTGCCAAAAGATGAGCGACATCTCCGGTCAGTCGTTCGTGGTCGAGAACAAGGGCGGGGCGGGCGGCTCGCTCGGTGCGGACGCAGTCGCCAAATCAGCGCCGGACGGATACACCGTCGGCCTCGGCGGCATCGCAAGCAATGTGCTGGCGCTCGGCACTTACGCAAAACTTCCCTATCACCCCGTCAATGATTTCACCTTCATCGGCGGCATGTGGCAATTGCCGAACATCCTCTGCGCCCGAAAAGACCTGTTCTCGTCGGACATCCGGGAATTGCTGGCCGCCTTCAAGAAGGAGCCACGCAAATACACCTACGCCTCAGCCGGCTTTGGCACGACGCTGCATCTCTCCGGCGAGATGATGAATAGTATGGCCGGGGTCGAGGTGGTTCATATTCCGTACAAGGGCGCCGGTCCTGCCTTGACAGATCTCTTGGGCGGCCGCGTCGACATGCTGTTCGACAACCTGCCGGGCTCGCTGCCGAGCGTACGGGCCGGACAGATCAAGGCGGTTGCGGTTACCGCGACAAAGCGCATTTCCGAACTGCCGGGCGTACCCGCGATGGCTGAGGTGCTGCCGGGATATGCGATGACCTCCTGGACAACGATGATCGGTCCCGCGAACATGAAGCCGGACCTAGCGTCGCAAATCAACGCGCTGATTCTGAAGGCGCTCGCCGATCCCGCAGTGAAGCAAAGATATGCCGATCTCGGCGCTTCGGTCTGGCCGATCTCGCCCGAGGAAGCCACGGCATTCCGCAATGCCGAGGAAACACGGCTGCTGCCGGTCATGAAGGCGGCCGGCATCAAGCCGGAGTGAAGCCCTTTCGCTGGCCGAGAGCTGATCGGTCGCCGGGATCACGACAGCTAATGATCAACGGTGGTTGATTCCGCCGACGTAGCCAGATGATCGAGCATCTTTCAGCGTTACCTTCTGCGTGCCCAATCGAGTTAGGTGCGTCTCAGCTCCGTTGTGTGGAAAGGCTCAAGCGAATCAATGTCATCGACAGGCTGCGTCTTCTGGTTCCACTTGAAATAACGCAGCGTTATGTTGTCGGGTGTGAAGTCAGCTATCAGGAAACCATTCTCTTCGATCGGTGCAACGGTCTCTTCCATGTCCAGGTGCTGCGGTGGCCTCGGGCCGACGCCACGGAATTCCGAGGCCCAGCCGCCGTTACTGGTGCCCAACGGGCCAGGGAGAACGGCGACGACGGGATTATTCGAAAAATTTAGATGACCGCTCCGTAACATTCGACCCTCGCCGATCGCATGAAGGTCGCCGCTGATGACAAGCGGAATGCGCCCAGGCATCTCTGAAAGCGATGGCATCAGCCGGTCATGTTGCGAGAGCCAACCTCGTTGCCAATAAGGCTTGGGTCTCTCCTCCGACAACTTGCCATCGGACCCTAACAGATCAGGATACCATTCACCCCACTTACCTGCGCTCCAGCCTGGCGGGTTGGAAGGGACGTTCACTAAATGAATGACGTCCTTCGCCGCGGCGCGAGCCTTTAGCCAAGTTTCCACGTCGGGAGCCACAAATACCGCGGTCGGTCCAGCGAGCGTAACAGTGCGCCTTACGTCATAGAGAAGGATCTCAGCGAGGCGTCCATAACGCAATGTACCGAAACTTTCCGAGAGCCCGGAGGGGCGAAAGGATGGCTGGTCAGGATTATCGGACCCTGGAAGTCCGGGTGACCGGTTCGGATCGGGCAGGAACTCAGGATACCAAAGCCGTTGGGTCGCCCGCGCCGATTGCAACATGAAATTGTCAGGCGGAAAAGTGACAGCGTCATCCGTCGCCTCGTCATTGTCGAAATGGTCGTGGTCATCTTGTAAAAAAAAGACGGGCGTCGAACGGCAGAGCGTGCCGTACAGCGGAGTTATCTGCTCACCCGCAGCGCGAAGCAATGCACTCTCGTTAGCGCCACCTAAGATGGGCGCATTCCTGTCAAAGCGCGCGTATTCAAGCGCCGCCTTCGAGGCACCCAATTTCGGTGCAGCTCTTGGCGCAAGAAGATCCCAATAGACGTGATCTCCATTCGCAATCAGCGCATCAGGCGCAAAGGAAAGCCCTCGTCGCAGCAGCCTCTGACGAACGGCTGCGGGCAGGAAGCCAAAACCAGTATGATTCGCGCTGAAAAGGTCGTGCCCACCTGCGCATGAATAAATCAGAAGGCGGAGCTTACTCGGCAAGTCGTCCGGCGCAGGCATCGTAGATAGTTTCCAAGATTGACTGAGGCTGCGGCCGTCAGAAGACCTCAAGGATAGTTCATAAGAGGTCCCAGGCTTGAGGTCGCCGGCGTGAAACTGCCAGAAATAACCTCGCGTGTCGGATCGAAGGCCCGAAATTCGTTGGTCGCCAACATGGAGAGTCGGAGCGGCGCCGAGCGGGTTTTTGAATGACGCCTTTATTAGAATGCGATCATGGCTGCTGGTAGGGAGGAGATGCGATAGCTCGCCATCATCCCAAGTCTGCGAAGTTTGCGTTGCGGTGGTCGGTGAATTTTGGGCAAACACAGAGTTTACCTTGCCCAAAGGAATTAAGCCCAGTGCTGCCGAAGCTCCGGCACCGAGAAGTCCACGCCGTGTGGTCGCCATTGGCAGCCTCCCTTGGATAGTCCCTGCCAGTGACACTGGCCTTTTGGTCTATGAAACAATGCAGAAGGCGTATCGTCGAGTAACGTTTTCGATGTCTAAGGCGGCGAAGAACTCTGCCATAGTTCTCCCACGTGCCGGTCCTCGACCCGAGCGGATCCGACGTTGCGATAGGCGACGATCCAGATCAGGAAACCCGAAAGCGCCAACGTGGCGCCGACGGGACCGGTGGAAGTCCAGCCCAGCCCTTCGCGAATGGCAAGGCCGCCCAGGAAAGGGCCGAGCGCATTGGCGGTGTTGAACGCCGAATGGTTGAGTGCGGCTGCGAGCGCCTGCGCGTCTCCCGCGACGTCCATTAGTCGTGTCTGCAGGACGGCTCCGAGCGAGACGCCGGCGCAGATCGCGAAGACGTCTGCCGCGAGCAGCCAGGGATTGCCGGCGGCAAGCGGAAATACCAACAGCGCGCCTGCTGAAAACAGGAGGATGCTGCCCGCCGTCGGCATCAGCGCGCGGTCCGCGAAGCGCGGAACAAACAAATTGCCGAGCGTGGCTCCGATACCGAACACTGCTAGAAAAAATGGAATCACCGTGGTGCTCACCTTAGTTATCTCGATCAGTGTTGTCGCAAGATAGGTATAGACGGCGAACATGCCGCGGAAGCCGATTGCACCAATCGCAAGCGTGATCCAGACACGTCCGCTCTTCAAGGCCCCGAGTTCTCGCAGCGGATCCGACCTGTCGGCTTGGTCGCGCGGCGCGAACAGGGCGCAAAGCTGGACCGTGAGCAACGCCAGCAACGTCACGAGGCCGAAGCTCGCGCGCCAGCCGACCGCCTGCCCAACCAGATTGGCCAGCGGCACGCAGATGATCGTGGCGCATGTCAGGCCGAGCATCAGGCGGCCGACCGCCTGGGAGCGACGATCGTAAGGAACGAGCGACGCTGCGACCAGCGCGGCGATGCCGAAATAAGCGCCATGCGGCAATCCCGAGAGAAAGCGGGCCGCGATCATCCAGCCATAGCTTGGCGCAAGCGCGGTGAGCGCATTGCCGAGCGCAAACACGGCCATCAAGAGCAGCAACTGCGTGCGCCGAGCGAACTGCGCGCCAAGCACAGCAATCAGCGGCGCGCCCAGCACCACGCCCAAGGCGTAGGCACTGATCGCGTGTCCCGCGGTCGGCTCGTCGACTCGAAGGTCGGCGGCGAAAAATGGCAGCAAACTCATGGATGCGAATTCGGTGGTTCCGATCGCAAACCCGCCCATCGCAAGCGAGAAGAGGATGATGCCGAGACGAAGGGGTGCCGAGGCCGCGGTCGAGTTCGCGTGGGTCGAGGTCGTCATGTTTCCTGCATTGGTGGCGTTAGCGGGATCCAGCCCAGCGAACGTCGCCACCCTGCAGAATTTGTTTTTGTAGTTAAACCCGGATCAGTCCGCGTCAACGCCGGAGCCTCAACGCAACGCAGACCGCATATGAGCCTCCCGATCTGCGCGTGCCGGCGCTCGAGCGCGCGCCCTCGTCGGGCACGCGAGCATGTCGGCTGTCAGGGAGGACTAGCAATGGCCAACCTGTGCCCAAAACGATGCGATTGACCCACAGCGGTCGAACATAACCAATCTAGTTGTTACAGTCGTCTGCTGTAGAACCTCCGAAGAAGGTAGGAGCGCAGCGAGCAAAATTAGTGCGATCCCCAGATCTATTGAAACGTCCGCGACGTTAAAAACCCAAGCAAATCGAAGCTTCGAGGCATCGAATAAGTCTACGACAGCCCCCAATCGAAGGCGATCAACAGCATTCCCGATGGCGCCGGCCGATCAAAGCGAACCCAACAGCATTCATGGTCGATGTCGATGGCCGCAATGCAGATCGGAGCAAAACTGCCGCTACGACAAGGCTTACGGCAGAGAGCGCCCACCGGGAGAACTCACCGTAGTCAGGAACTAAACCAAAGGCGTTGCTGCGATTGAAGACAAGGGTGAGGTCAATGGGACCCGCCAATTTGATAGTCGTGCCAACGGTGACCAATGACATGAGTGCCCAATGTTTCGTCAGCTGATCCAATGCCAGCACCGCAAATGCAGCAGACAACGCGAAGAGGCGGTTGTTCAAATCAATCTCCTGTTTGCTGCTGCGTGCCGGGTTCCGGAAGACGGCTCCCTTATATCGGGCAACTCTGACAATGTCGCCTAGTGGCCGATTCTGTTGAAACAGTCGAAAATGCTGCCAAGGCAAAATTCTCGCAAAAACTTGCCGGCGGCAGATTCCTTCTGAGGATAGGTTCTTCATGCCAAGAAGAACGTCGTCGAAAGGTTCTGTTCAGGTCAATGCGGTCCACCGTGTCTTTGGCCCCGACAGCGGCGAAGACTTTTTCAACAGAATCGGCCCTGAGCCGAACAACAGCGACGCCATCCTGACGCCAGCCGTCGAGGACAGATCAGACGTCGTTGGGCGCTCGCCTCCACTGCCGCTCATGACCCTGGCTGTTCTCTAATTCCGGGCCTGCGGTCAAGACTCTCCAAACACATCCTTCGGGTTCATGGTTCTCTCCGCAGTAGGGGCATGGATTCAGTGCGGCGGCAAATACGAGACGTGGCGCAGGCCGGCTTTGGGTCAAAACCGGCCGCGGCGGACCGATCTAACCGACGTCTGCTTTACCCCTTCGAGCCGCCGCACAATCGAATTGATCTTCGTTGCAGCATCGCAATTGGTATTCGGCTGGATCCATGAAGGCGCGGCTCCGCGCCGATGTCAGTTCGCTTGCCGAGCTCGACTATCCAATCCGACAAGAGATCATGTGGAAGGAGGACTTCATCCTCGAATTCCTTCGGCTCGAGCAGACCGATCCCGTCCGTCACGCGCGGCGATGGACGCGATCGCCCGCATCGACCGAACGATCCGCGAGCGGCAGAGCGCCAGCACCGACAACGGCCGGCGCCGGCGCAGCGGGCGCTTGAAGATGTTCTTCGACCCTCCCGGAACCAAGGCGCTGCGAACGTGGAGGCATATGTACCTCGACGCCGAGCGCGATCCCTGGTGTTTCGCCCGCGCACGTACGAGAGTGGTAACCGGGACGAGCGCCTGAGCGACGATCAGACCGCGCCCTGCAAGCTGCGAAGACGGTTTGTCCGATAGACAAACAGGAACTGTTACGGAGTTCTGAACAATGGCTGAGGCTCGCACAGTGAGGGACCTCGGCCAATCGCACGAAGACTTGCCTGATGGCCTCCGTAGAGCCCGAGCCAACGGCCACCGTTCCTAATGGGGCCCTCCACGTTAGAGAGAAGAGGGGGCAGCCCCGGCGCTAGTTCGCATTGTTCTTGAGCTGGGGCCGCTCGCCGGCTAGTGCATCCAAATTAAATAAATTAAATCATTTAATTGTTAAATGAGATATTTATGTTGTTATCTCGCTGCCTCAGGCGTGCGAGGAATTCATGAAGATCGTACCTGGCGCTTCGGCGGCGTTTTTCGCTCTCGCTCTGGCAATGATTGCGCCGCCTGCGAATGCCTGCAACGGCGGGGGAAATTGCGACAACGCTCCCGGTCGAGACCCGCCCGGTCACCGTGTCAGCGGAGCCTCCGGTCCCATTGCTGGCGCGGGTCTTCCGGTGCTCGCCGTCGCTTATGCGTCTATTGGCTGATTAAGCGCCGCCGCAGGTACGACTGAAGTTTTGAAGATCGGTGCCATGCTGTCGATGGGGCGCGCCCGAGGCCGCGTGCACTGATGTGTGACAGCCGCCTGTCACGTCCCGAGAGGAACGGTCTCAGCCTTGCCCCCGGCCGGGACCGTTCCTTTTTCTTGCCGCGAGCCTGGGACGCGCAATCACGAAACCTCAATGTGCTGGTTCATGCTTCGGCTTGGAAGTAGGAAGCGTGCTCCCTAGGGTTCGTATCTCCCGCCAAGCCAGCCCCATAACGATGCATACGATCAGCCATGGGTGGCGTTTCATTGCGAAATCGATCAAGGCCCCACCAATCGCGGCTATGCCGACCAAAAAGCACAACGCATAAGCCAGCCAAGGCCAGTTCTTGTGTTTGGCCTCCGGCTTCCGCTCATGGGTCCTTAGCACTCCCCGGTTGGCCGGATTGGTCTCCGTCTGATTAGGCTTGGCAATCTCGGCCGGTGCCAGCCGATACTCCCTCTCAGCGAACTCTGGGTAGAGGTCGCCGAATAGCGCGCGCATACCCCGATCCATGGTGTCGTTCAGTTCTGCCTTGTCTGCCAAAGTGGATTCGGTACTGCTTATACGCACCTCTCACGATGACGACATTATCCAGGCGCGAACGCACCCTCTCCGTTTGCGAACGCCGAAGCCAATCGGATGACGTCCCTGAAGAACCCCTATGCTGATGCAGCCTGACGGGAAGGGCCATACCGGAGGCCGGTGTCATGCTGCCAGCCTGTCTTCTTTATCCGGCCCTCGCAGGGCTATCTTGAGCGTGTGATCCGGCAACAGACGCCGCAGGGCCTTGGCTTCATCCCATGGGGCGCGCAGCCCCATCGCATCAGTACCAGTTCGCGGCCATCGGCGGTCTCGCGTACCACCGGCGCCGGATAATCGGGAAAGACGCCCGGCATCGGCGGCAGGTTGCCGACATAGCGATTGATGACGCGGAACAGCGCGCCAATCGCTTCCTGGTTGGTGTTGATCGAGTAGAGATTGCACGTCAGCCAGCCTCGAAGGGATGAGCCTCGCATACTTGCCTGTCCACGCCGGCGATGTCGATAGCGGCGCCGCAGAGCAGCGTGAGGTGCCCGAGTCGGCAGTTTCCCACATCGCGTATTTCCACGCGGCAAAAGCCTGCGCGTCACGCCACGCCTGAAAGTCGGCCTCGGTACGTCTGGCCAGCAGCGACTCCCAAGCGGCCTCGAATTCACGCCGAGCGATCTCGAAAGTCGCCGCGTTGCCGTTCTTGTGCTCGCCTGGCTCGGCCCGGGTCGAACCCGCAAATCCGATCTCATTTGTTCTCGTCGTTCGGCCCACCGATGCGCTCCGCGATCGTGCCGACCTCCACGTGCCGTAGTGGACTCGCCAGCATCCGGAGCGGTGAAGATCGCGTCGTCGCGTCAGCTTAGTCATTTCTCCTCTTCCCGATAGTGCCGCTGTCGCGGCGCGAGTTGGTGCAGATCTGCCGCCAGCCGCTTGCCGGCCTTGCGCACTTCTGGCAGCGCAGCCGGCTGGCAAGATCAGCGATGGCAGTGGTGGCGACGTGAGGCAGGGCTGCGAGGTCGACGCTGCGCGGTGTCTTGCAGCGCGAGCATTTTATCTCCAGCCAGCTGTACCCGCCGTTGATGGTCCTGATCGGTAGTCGGTGAGGGATCGATCGGGCCTCCGTCAGCCCACACCCGCTCGTTCCAGCTCTGGCAGGCAAGGCTGTCCGCCTCCCGGATCAGCGCCTCGCCAGCACCGCGCTTCTCTGCCGCCGTTCAGCGAGGATTTTGGTGATGGCTCGGGCAGTCGGCTCCTCGCGAGAGCTTTCCGGGGTGGCCGGAGAGGGGTGTGGGATGGTGCTTGGAAGCCATATGGCCATGATGTAGAGGGTTAGACTCGCTGTGCGGGCCGTGTTGTGGTTTGTCCGAGAGCGATGCACCTTGATCTATCCGCGAGCGCTTTGTTGGCACTCATTTGGAGGCCTCTCGGTTTGGCCTTCTGCCCTCCTGGGGTAATTGCGCGAGTGGAGCAAACGTAAGAGCTTTACAGCGTCGGGCTCGCCCTTGGTCCGGCTGTCTACAAACCCCAGCTCTGAGCTGGATTGGACCTTTGGCGCGCCCGCCAATCGAACGAGGGAGGCATGCCGTACGTTAAGCTGCTAATCCCGGTTTTGGCATGTGCACTGATATCGCCTGCGCTTGCGAAAACCTGTTGCCCTGCGGGCTGCACGCCGGAGGTCGATAGGTGCGTGACCACAGGTCCCCTGTGGACCCGTTGCATCCCCATTGCGTGCGCCGAGCCTGCTCGAAAGTCGTCCGGCGAGTCCGCTGGTCCAACGCGCAAGCATCGAACCTCGGTGGTCGCCCGCCTGCGACGCGCGGTCCGCTACGTGGCCCCACCGCAGATCCCCCGGCACTGCCCATTGGTGAATCCGACCAAAAAACAGGTCGACGAGGCGACCGAGCAATGCGTGAACGCGTTGACCCGAAATGCGCGGTTGCGGGATTGCATTTTGGAGGACGATGCCGGTAGGACCGAAGACCAAAGGACTGGCCTAAGCTGCCCTGATCGCCAAGCTGCGTTGGCCAAGCAGTGTATAAAACGCTGTGCCGACCACGCAGCGAATACAACACGTTTGGCTTGCGCCGGCAGCTATCCGAACACGCTCTGGCGGGTCTCTTTTGGAGATATTTCGGGCGGCATCCTTGGTTTTGCGCGCGTGGATCTCTGCGGGCCTCGGTTGAGGGCCAGCATTCCCAGCCGGCTGCGGCAGGCTCCTCCATCGCGGTGAGGCACATCTGAGAGGCCGATGTCACACTTCGCCGGCATCTGTGGCCGCCAACCCACAATGTGACTCAATGCGATCGCCGAGCACGCGTACGCTGTCCTCGTCAATTCGCTGTGGTGAATTTCACCGCGATCGGCATGGGATTAGCGAAGTGATCTGCTGTTAAGGGCGACCGATGGAGGTTACTTTCCAATTCCGGCTCTCTCCCATGATGCTCTGGGACCTTACTACGCACTAATTCGCAGCGATCGCCACATCGATGTCTACGGCCTGACGACCGTTGCATCGGCGGTCGGCATGCCTTGCAGTTCTCGACGTCGCCGCAACGGAGTTGCTCGACGTCTATCAGCATTCTCTCTTGCTGGTTCGTCTGGATCAGCATGTCGCGTGCGCGGCGACCGACTGCCGGAGGATCCCGCGGGCGCTGATGAAAGTCAGCGCTTGCCTGCTGGGACGTCGCTACGGATATGTCTGACCGCGGCCGATCTCTGCCCGCTCGATCGGCCGCTATGCTGTTCGCACAGCGATGTAAGGTTGTTCAACAAGTCTACGACTGCTGTTGATCGTTGGCCCAGCCCCGTACGATTTGCAGCATCCAATCAGAAAGCATGGCTATGGGTGCGGCGACGCGATGAAATACATGGAACGACTCGGTCTCGCCTCTATTAAATCCGCATGTGTGCGGTGGCGTTGCGTTCCCGATTGCGTTCTCTGGCGCGCGTCCCCGGCGCGCGGAAGGCTCCGATTCCGGGCTTCATCGAATTCTGTGACCCGGTCCAGCGGGACCGGCCCCCGGGCGGTGAAGGATGGGTCTACGAGATCAAGGCCGACGGCTATCGCGCGCAACTCCATTTGCGGCCGGATGAAACCAGGGTCTATTCGCGGACAGGACTAGACTGGACCGAGGAGTTCTCGTCCATCGCAAATGGTGCCGAACGCCTCAAGGTCAAGAGTGCTGTGATCGACGGTGAGGCCATGGTGTACGGCAGCAACGGACTGCCTGATTTTCAGCAGTTGAGGCGCGAGCTCGGCAGGCGGGAGAGCGCACAACTCCACTATCACGCCTTCGATCTGCTCTACCTGGATGGCTATGATCTGAGGGCGGCAGCTCTTAAGGAGCGCAAGGAGCTTCTCAAGCACGTGCTGGCGGACGCACCGAAAACTTTCATCCTCGTCGAGCACGTCCTGGCAGATGGCGACGAAATCTTCAGAAATGCATGCCGGATGGGCCTCGAAGGACTAGTCGCCAAGCGCATAGACGCTCCGTACCGTTCCGGGCGGCAGGAATCGTGGGTCAAGCTCAAATGCAAGAAGAGCGAGACGTTTCCGATCGTCGCGTTCGTGGAGAAGCTTGGCGCGCGACCGCGCAGAATCGCGTCCCTCTATGTGGGTCGACACGCGGGCGACAAGCTTCTCTACGCAGGCAAGGTGCAAACCGGCTATACCGAGAAGAGCGCCCGCGAATTGCGCGAGCGGCTCGATCCGCTGATCCGCCGAACTTCCCCGCTGAGCATCCCTGTTAAGAAGCCGAAGGCGACCTGGGTCGAACCTGAGGTGAAGGCCGAGGTGGAGTATGGCGCACTGACCGACGACGGCTTGTTGCGTTCCGCCGTGTTCAAGGGCTTTCGGGACGATCTCGCGCCGCCGAAAGTCCGGGCTCCGCGGCTCGCTCCCTCGTCAGTCGCAAGACCGAAGATCGGCGTGCCACGCGAAAATATTCTTCAGCTTCTTCCAGATGCCGTAACTCCGTCGAAGGACGAACTCGCCAGCTATTGGACTCGGGTGTGGCAGAAGGCTCTGCCACACCTCGGGCATCGGCCGCTGAAGCTCGTGCGTCACGTGCGCGGCACAACCTTCTATCACAAGGGACCGCTTCCGAAGGACATCCCCCAAGCCGTGCACGAACTGCGCATCCGCAAGCGCGAAGGAGGGGAAGGCATACGGCTATGGGTTGATCATCTCGACGGCTTGCTCGGGCTGGTCGAGATCGGAGCCGTCGAGCTGCATCCCTGGAACGCTACCGTCGAAGACGTTGAACTCGCCGATCGCATCGTCATCGATCTCGATCCCGGTGAAGGCATCCCATGGGATGCGGTTGTCGAAGGTTCGCTGCGAATGCGCGATCTCCTGCGGGCGGAGGGCTTCGATCCCTGGCCCAAGCTGACCGGCGGCAAGGGAATCCATCTCATGGCGCCGCTTCAGGGCCGCGTGCCGCATGATCGGGCGCACAGTTTGGCGCGCCGCCTGGTTTCCGAACTCGCTTCGCGCTTTCCGGACGAATACATTCTTTCGGCACAGGCGAAGCGTCACGGGCGGATTTTTCTCGATTACCTTCGCAACGGGCGAGGGACCACGGCAATCGGCACCTATTCGCCGCGGGCACTCCGTCATTTTCCGATCGCCGCGCCCGTGACCTGGGCGCGCATCGAAGCGGGGATCCGTCCGGACGTCTTCACGATGCAGCATCCGTTTCGGACCACCTGTAGCACGACAAGAAGCATGGGAAAGCAGCGAGCCTGAGCATGGCGATTAGCGACTATCTTGCGGAAGCGAAGCATGGTCGCCGATCGAAGCGACCGCGCAACGCACTGCAAGCGCGCTTGCCGGAGCGCAGGTTCGGGAGCGTCCGAACCATCATCCTCACGCGTCGCTACGTCTTCAAGTTTCCTGGGCGATGGACGTGGTCAGGCCATCGGTGGTGGTGGGATTTTTTGTTGCGTGGCCTTTTGAGCAACATGCAGGAGCGGAAATTTGCAGCCGAAGGCTGGTCTGAACTCTGCCCAGTCTGCTTTTCGGTTCCTGGCGGTTTCCTCGTGGTGATGCCGCGCGCAGACCCCCTGACGGATGGCGAGTGGCAACAGCTCGACTACCGCGCATTTGTTACACGCGGTGACGGCTATGTTAAAGAGAATTTCGACACGTTGGCGGGCGAGTGGCGGCGGGGTGACCTCGGCCAGCCCCTCCATTGTCTTGTTTTTGGCAACGCCGAGCCAGAGGCGGGCATCGTTCCTGCGGAATACAAGCGCGATAGTTTTGGCGTGCTAAAAAAACGTGTCGTTGCAGTGGACTACGGCTAGGTCGCAGCTCACCTGCTCAGCAACCAGCCGTTTCCTCTCCTTCCCCTCCCGCAGAAGACTAACTCCACGCAGGAGGAGGCGGAGGAACGGACGGCGGCAGCAGCCGAGCTGACCAGCCTGCTGAACAGCACCCAGAAATAGATCGCGCCTAGACTTTACCTCTTGCGCATGTGCGCTAAGGACCTCGCGCCGCTAGGAGCCGAAGCCGCCATGCTCCAAAGACCAGCGCGCGCGTTTCCTTTTTGTTCGCCGAAGATGATCGTGATTGAGTGTGCGCTGCTGCGGGAGATTAAATTGCGCCGTATTGTCGGAACTAGCCTTCCTTGGTCGTCTTGAATCAAGCCGTCTCAAACCGGAGTTCTGCGTAACATGGCTCCCCGCGCCAACTGGAAAGGCTTCCTGCGTCTGTCCCTGGTTACCTGTCCGGTTGCACCGTACCCGGCCACATCGGAGAGCGAGAAGATCTCGTTCAATCAGCTCAATCGAAAGACCGGTCATCGCATCAGGTACCTGAAGGTCGACGCCGACACCGGCGAGGAGGTTGCCAACGAGGACATCGTCAAGGGTTACATGCTCGACAAGGAAACCTTCATCGAGGTGTCGAAGGAAGAGCTCGAGGCGGTGGCGTTGGAATCCACCCGCACCATCGAGATCGACGAGTTCGTCGACCGCGAGCAGATCGATCCGCGGTATCTGATCCGCCCTTACTATCTCCGGCCAGATGGCAAGGTCGGCCATGACGCCTTTGCGGTGATCCGCGAGACCATCCGGGAAATGAACAAGGTTGCGATCGGGCGGGTGGTGCTGACGAACCGCGAGCACATCATCGCGCTCGAGCCGCTGGACAAGGGCCTGGTCGGGACGCTGCTGCGCTATCCGTACGAAGTCCGCTCGGAGGACGAGTATTTTGACGAGATCCAGGATGTCAAAGTCACGAATGATATGCTCGATCTCGCCAAGCACATCGTGAACCAAAAGTCCGGTCGGTTTGAGCCGGACAAGTTCGAGGACCAGTACGAGACGGCGTTGATCAACCTCATCAACCAGAAGCGCGCCGGCAAGCCGATCACGCCGAAGGAGCGGCCGCGCGGAGAGAATGTCGTCGACCTCATGGAGGCGTTGCGGCGCAGCGTCGGGGGCGCCGCGGCCGAGACCAAGGCTCCGAAGAAGTCCGCCAAGACGCCACGCAAGGCGGCGGCTGGCCAGAAGGAAATGTTGATGCCGATCGCCGGCAAGAAGCAGAAGGAGACGGCTGCGAAGAAGCCGACAAGCAGGCAACAGCGAAAGTCGGCCTGACTTGGACATGATTTCGCCGCAGCAAAAACGGGCGTGAGCGTTTTCGGCTAATCGCAGCGATAAGAGAGACGCCAGCACGAATGTTCGCGCTCACCTTCTTGGGGACGTCGTCAAGCGTTCCGTCGGCCGAACGCAACCATCCGGCACTTCTCGTCGAGGCGGGAGATCACCGCATCTTGGTGGATTGTGGAGAGGGGACGCAGCGCCAGCTGCTGCGGGGCGGCGCCGGATTTCGACGGCTCCACCGGCTCCTGTTGACCCATGGCCATTTCGACCACGTGCTCGGCATTCCGGGGCTCTTTTCGACCCTGAGGCTGCGGCGGAACGCCAAGATCATGACGATTCACGGCAGCCCGGGCACGCTCGAGGTCGTCGTCCGGATGCTGGCGGGCCTGTGGGGCGAAGGGCGGGCGCCGATCCCACTGCAGCTCGTTCCGCTGACGGCCGGCCCGGTGATCGACGCTGGTGAATTTGCGATCTTCTGCTTTCCGGTGCGCCACCGGGACACCGACAGCTTCGGATTCTCCTTCGAAAATCGAGCCCGCCGTCACCTTCGGCCGGACCGCCTTGCGTCGCTCGGCGTACCGGACGGTCCGGTGCGGAAGGATTTGGCGGAAGGACGGCCGGTGACGCTGGCGGACGGCAGAAGGATTGATCCTGGAGACGTCCTCGGACCGCCGGAGGGGCGGAAGAAACTCGTCATCGTCGGCGATAGCGAAGCCACCGACGGCTTGGCCGACCACGTCCGCGGCGCCGACGTGCTGGTGCTCGAGGCCACGTTTCTGGAACGCGACGCGGCGATCGCGCGGGACTACGGCCATCTCACGGCGGCGGAGGCGGCCGCCTTAGCGGCGAAGAGCGACGTCAGGCTGCTCGTCTTGACCCATATCTCCGGCCGCTACCGCGATGAGGAAATCCTGGCCGAGGCAAGGAAAATATTCCAGAACAGCCGGGTTGCCGGAGATTTCGACCGCATCGTGATCTAACCGGCCGCGCTGGAGAGCACGCAAATGGCGAGGAAGCTTAAGGCCTATCAGACCTCGTTGGGCTTCTTCGACCTGGCGATCGCGGCGCCGTCCATGAAAGCGGCTCTGGAGGCCTGGGGCGCCGACAGCAACCTTTTCCATCAGGGCGCGGCGAAGCAAAGCGAGGATCCCGATGTCATCGCAGCGACCATGGCCGCCCCGGGCGTGGTTCTGAAGCGTCCCGTCGGCTCCAGCGGGCCCTTCAAGGAGCACGCCGAGCTGCTGACCGAACTCGCCGGCGACGGCACTTCGAAGAAGTCAGGCCGCAAGTCGGCGAGCCGACAGCCGCAGAAGCATCCGAAGCGCACCGAAGACGAGGCGGCCGACCGGAAGGCCGCACTGGCTTTTGAAAAGGAGCAAAAACGCCGCGACCGCGAACGCGCAAAGGAAGAGGCTATCAGGCAGAAGGAGCGCGAGCGGCGGCAACAGGCCGTCTCGAAGGCGCAAAGCGCCCTGGAGTCGGCTCGCCGGAAGCACGAACAGAAGGCTTCGGAGATTCAAGCCGAGCGAGACGCGCTCGAGCAAAGATTTGAGGCCGAAGAAGCCCGTTGGGACAAAGAAAAGGCTCACCTGGAAGCCGCGTTGCGGCGGGCGCGAGAGTAAAGGCGCTCGGACGAAATGCCGAGGGAAGCGCTCCAACCGTTGCAGCCACAAGCGCATCTCGTCAGATCGGCAGATCCAATTGAGGTTCAAGCTCCGTCTCGCTCTGCAGTGACGATAGCGAGACGCCCAATAGCCTGACCAACTTCGGAAGCGGCATCTCCTTCTCGAGCAGACCAACGGCCAAGCGTCCCAGGTCTTCGCGGCTCGAGATAGCGGCGGGGGAGGACCGGCTGCGGGTGATGATCTCGAAGTCGAAAAACTTCACCTTCAATGTCACCGTGCGGCCGCGATTGCCGGTGCTTTCGCAGTGATGCCAGACCTTGTCGATTAAAGGCTCGAGCTCAGCGACCAATGCGTTCAACTCAGAGAGGTCGCTCCAGAACGTGGTCTCGGCGCCGACCGACTTCCGGAGCCGGTTCGCACGGACCGGACGTTCGTCGACGCCGCGCGCGATCCAGTAATAGTAGGCGCCCGCCTTACCGAAATGGGCGTTCATGAATTCGGGCGTCTGACGGCGCATGTCCATGCCGGTAAAGATGCCAAGCCTGTTCATCTTCGCACTTGTCGCCGGACCGATGCCATGGAATTTCTCGACGGGGAGCTGTTCCACGAAGGTAGGTCCCATTCTCGGGGTGATGACGAACTGGCCGTTCGGCTTGCGGTGGTCGGAGGCGAGCTTTGCCAGGAACTTGTTGTAGGAGATGCCGGCGGAGGCGGTTAGGCCGGTCTCACTCAAAATCTGTGCCCTGATGGCGGTTGCGATCTCCGTCGCAACGGGAATGTTCTGGAAGTTCTCGGTGACATCCAGATAGGCCTCGTCCAGCGATAGCGGCTCGACGATCGCGGTGTGCTCGGCAAATAGCGTGCGGATATGTCTTGAGATCTCCTTGTAGACGTCGAAGCGCGGTTTGACGAAGATCAGGTCTGGACACAGGCGCCGCGCCGTCACCGACGGCATCGCTGATCGGACGCCGAATTTGCGGGCCTCATAGCTCGCAGCGGCAACGACACCGCGCTCCTTGGACCCACCCACGGCGATCGGCTTGCCACGCAAGGCGGAATCGTCCCGCTGCTCGACCGAAGCATAGAATGCATCCATATCGATATGGATGATCTTACGTTGTCGCGCCTCGACGCTATTCTGATCCTGATCCGCAGATGCCATGTGGCAATCATACAGGAAGCCGTTGCCAAGGTCGCTTCCCCCGCCAGCAGTGGACAACGGGGATAGGGCTGGGATGTGCTGGCTCCTCGGGATCGCCGGGCGATGCTGGCAGTTGAACGTCTCTAAGTGGAGGATATGTTACGGCGCTGCACCTCTTTGGCGATCACATTGTTCATGCCGCATGATTGCGATGCAGAAGTTCGATGAGCGAATGACGGCCAACCTGGAGGTTGTCCTGAACAACGTTTGCCGCGGCCTCCCAAACAGCGGAGGCTCTCATGAGCACCGCAAGTTCATCGCCAAGAAGCTGGTGCGGGCTGCGCAGCAAGGGAAGAGGACGCTGGGATCGCTCGAAGTCGTAGCGCAGCAGGGCTGCAGAGACTCTCGCGAGGGAAGACCGCGTGAAGACTCTCACCTTAGCCGCAGCTGTTGCCGACATATCACCAAGCCGACGGCGCACCGGTCTATGGTCGCGCCAAAGGGGGATAGGCATGTACGACGTGTATTTGAACGGCCGGAACGATCTCCTGGTCATTCCACGGGGGCACGCCGTTCCTTTGCATTTGAGCGGCAACTGGCGGAAGAAGAAACGCGCAGTACGGTCGGTGAGCGAGAAAATCCGTCAGGACGTGCAGCGCCGCGGCTACCATCGCCGGAGCCTTGTTGGCGATCGGTCGAATGCGCGAAAAGCGCCGTCCCCGCTTTCGCTAGTCTAAGGCGGGCACTCCGGGCAGGTATCTCCGATCGAATCGAGCACTTCAGCGATCGCGGCAGCCGCAGCCTGGTAGGAAACGCCGGCCGGCGCACCCTCACGAGCGATGAGTGAGGTTGTCGCAACCCCTCAATCTCAAGACAGGACGCCCCGTTGCGCTATCCTCTTGGCTCCGCCGCCAGCCGCGCGAGCGGTTTAGTCCTTTGGCCCATCGCGTTGGTTGGGTGCCGCAGCGACATGTCTGAAGCGAGAGGTAGAGCGGAAGTCGTCCCACTCAGGGGTCGGCCGCCGCCTTTGACCCTTCTGCGACATGGACAACTGGATTTACTGTGATGCAAAACCACGCTTCCCTTCAGGGGATACGCCCTTCATCTGGCACGTCCAATGAGATAGGTCGGGCCGTGTTCATCGCGAAGATCTTCTCGAATTCGACTCGCATATTGCCGTGGCATTCGCACGCCGCGGCCGCGAGCCGCAACCGGTCGATCTCGATTCGGCCTCGTCGATCAGATTTGATCGCTCCGGATGCGCGCAGATCGCGCATCAGGAGCGTCACCGTCGTTCGTCGCACACCGAGCATTTGCGACAAGGCCTCTTGCGTGAGCGGAAGAACGTCGAGGTCGATGCAGTCGCAAAAATGGAGTAGCCATCGGACCATGCGGTCTTTGACCGGATGCAGTGCATTGCAGGCCGCG
>NZ_JCAMOR010000039.1:0-75562 GCF_059512385.1 Bradyrhizobium sp. Crot121
TGTGGTCCTACCCCCGTGCTTTTTGTTGCACGGGACCCACGGGTGCAGCCGGCACCCGGCTTTCCCTGCGCCCTCTGCTATCGAGGAGGGTGGAAAGTGACGCAAAGCTCGGACGCAACGCGCCGCGAGAATGCGAACTCGTATCCTCTTTCAACCGTCAAAAAAATCGCGAGACGATGTCGGCCTACGAAGATCCCGTTCGTCGTTCTGATGCCAAGCCGATGAGGCCGGCTCGAACAACAAGGAGACAGGCGATGCGTGTGATGGTGCTCGTGAAGGCTACCGAAGACAGCGAAAAGGGCTTTGTCCGCACGCCCGAGGCGACTGAGATGCTCGAGGCGATGGGCAGATTCAATGATGAGCTGCGTAAGGCCGGCATCATGCTCGCCGCCGACGGCCTCAAACCGTCCTCGCAGGGTAAGCGGGTTGCGTTCGATGGTCCCAGCCGGACGGTCGTCGACGGGCCTTTCGCCGCAACCCGCGAGCTGGTAGCCGGCTTCTGGCTCTGGGAAGTCAAGGACATGGACGAGGCGGTCGCCTGGGTAAAGCGTTGCCCCAATCCCATGCCCGGACCGAGCGAGATCGAAATCCGGCCGCTATACGAGATGGCTGATTTGCAATGAGCGAGCGAAGGGCGGATTGCGCCGCAGCTCGAAGAGCGGAGGCGGAGAGTGACCGCAGGGACGACATCGTAGGATGGGTAGAGCGGAGCGAAACCCATCATTCGCGCGACTTGCTCCACCGCGATGGGCTTCGCTCCGTTCTACCCATCCTACGGCCTTCCGGAGTCGCGGGCGACTTGCGGAGTCTTGTCGGTCCACTCCGGCGGGGCGCCGATCTTGCCGGCGAGAAGTCCCGCCAGACCGGGCGCGCGGCCAAAATTGTCGCACGTCGCATATTTCGGTTCGCCGCCCAGCCACGACTGCACGCGCTGACCGGAGGGCAGCGAGATATCCAGGGCCCCCGGCTCCTTGCCGGTGGCGAGCATCCGCGAGAACTCGTTGCCGAACTTGGTTGCCAAGCCATAGGCGTCGCCGACTTCGGAAACGCGAGGGTTGTCCATGATCGAATTCGCACCGCGGGCCCATACCATCGCAGCGCGCTGCACGCCGCTCCGGTCGACGGCTTCGGCCTCGACGGCAAGGCCGCCCAGGCCAATGGGAAGACGCGGAACGCTGACCGGCAAGGCTGCGCCGGTGCCCAAGGTCACCGCTGTCGACACGCCGGCCGCGGCCTTGTCGGTCGGCAGCACGTCGGTGACGACAGTTCGAACGGTCAGGTCGGCATGTTCACGTGGCGAGACGATTTGAAACTTGTCGCTCAAAGCGACACAAACCTCGCGATCAAGTGCGTTTGCGACCAGCGCGCGATCCTGCGCCGCCTTCACCTGCGCCAACGCGCCATGGGCAAACGTCGTCGGAACGATGCGTACGGTTTTCACCGACGCCAATGCGTTGGCGTCGACGTAATTTCTCGACTTCGAGAGCATGCCCTTCTGCTCTCCCAGATTGTTGTAGGTTGCCAGCGTGCCCGCCGTTTTCTGAGGCATGGAAGCGCATCCGGCAACCGTCAGAGCGAATGGCAGAGATATAGTTCGAAGCCACGAATGGGGCGTTCTTGTCACAGCGTGGCTCCGGGCATAAGATGCATTGACGCATCTAGTCGGAACCGTGATGCGGAGTCAAGATACATTAATGCATCTTATTTGGAGTGAGCATAGTTATGGGCGAGCGGCGGCGCGGCGCGGAGTTGGAAGAGGCAATCCTGGAGGCCGCGTGGCTCGAACTGGCCGAGCGCGGTTATGCCGGGTTGACGATGGAGGCGGTCGCGGAAAGGGCGGGGACGAGCCGTCCCGTGCTTGCGCGCCGATGGGACGGGAAGGCGCCGCTTGCCGTCGCGGCCATTCGGCAGCAAATGGCGAAGCACCCGCTGGAGGTGCCGGATCGAGGCGATGTCCGGACGGAGCTGCTGGAGTTTCTGAAGCGTGCGGCTGATCGCGCCGCCGGAACGGCGGCGGCCTTCACCCTGTTTTCGAGCAATTATTTCTCGGAGAACTGGTCGACACCGAAGGATCTGCACGCCGCTCTCATCGAAGGTGGAGCACGACCTTTCTCGGCGATTCTGGAACGCGCCGTGAAGCGCGGCGAGATCGATGCGGCAAAGCTGACGCCTCCGGTGGCTTCTCTGCTCGGCGACCTGTTTCGGTACCACGTCATCATGAACTTTTCGGCGCCGCCGCCGGCCTTGCGAAAAGCCTGGGTCGACACCGTGTTCCTGCCGCTGGTCAAGCCGAGGTAGGCGAGGCGGTGGTTGACCAATGAATCATCACGAACTATTTGAAGTTACATGAGACGAGATAGCCGACTATCTGGGGTGCTTCACGTGCTGCTGCACATGGCCGAGCACGGCGGGCCGGTGACATCTGAGGTGCTGGCGAAAGCGATGTGCACCAACCCGGTGGTGATCCGGCGGATCATGGCCGGCCTGCGCGACTGCGGCTACGTCCGATCCGAAAAGGGCCATGGCGGCGGATGGATGCTCGCGCGCGATCTCGAAGAGGTGACGTTGCGCGATGTCTATGATGCGCTGGGCTGCCCGTCATTGCTTGCGATAGGCAATCGGACCGACGCGCCGGATTGCCTGGTCGAACAGGCCGTCAATGCAGCGCTCGACAAGGCGTTTCACGATGCGGAGGCGCTCCTGCTCGCGCGTCTCGGCGAAGTTACCCTGGCGGTGCTGAGCGCCGACTTTCACGCGCGTCTGACTGCCCGCAAAGGCTCGCGCCGAACGGAGATCGATCATGTCCACTGAAGACGGCGCCAGGTTCTTTCTGAGCGCCTTCTGCGACCTCGCAAAAAAGTGAGCCCCTGCATGTCGTCTTTGGCGCCTCGCGTTCGTCTTGGAGCCAGGGATAGCTGCAGTGGAGACACGGAATGAAGGATGCTCACTATCGCTGGGTGATTGTCGGAGCCGGCGGGCTTCTGGGCTGCGTTGCCATCGGCGGGATGTTCTCGCTGCCGGTTTTTCTCCTGCCGATTACGCGGGACACCGGCTGGTCGGTCACCGGCGTGTCCAGCGCCATGACCATCGGCTTCATCGCGATGGCGTTCACCAGCATGATCTGGGGGACCTTGTCCGACCGCCTCGGGCCGCTGCCGGTGGTGCTGACCGGCTCGATCGTGCTTGCGGCAAGCCTTGGGCTGGCCAGCCTTGCCTCATCGCTGGTCGCGTTTCAATTCATCTTCGGCCTGATGGTGGGCGGCGCGGCCGCCGCGATCTTCGCGCCGATGATGGCCTGCGTCACCGGCTGGTTCGATACCCATCGCAGCCTTGCCGTGTCGCTGGTTTCGGCAGGCATGGGGATGGCGCCCATGACCATGTCGCCGCTCGCGGCCTGGCTCGTCTCGATCCATGACTGGAGAACCTCGCTTCAGATCCTTGCCGTTACTGTCGCCTGCATCATGATTCCCGTATCGCTGTTGGTGCGCCGCCCGCCGGCGCTCGAACGCGAACACGGCCCTGCCGCCGGCGAAGGCGAGCCGCAACCGGCGATGTCGCTGGCGCAAGCGCTGCGCTCGCCGCAGTTCATCGTGCTGCTTGCGACCAATTTCTTCTGTTGCGCGACCCATTCGGGGCCAATCATCCATACCGTGAGCTATGCGATAAGCTGCGGCATACCGATGATCGCCGCAGTCACGATCTATAGCGTCGAGGGTCTGGCGGGGATGGGCGGCCGTATCGCGTTCGGCCTGCTCGGCGACCGCTTTGGCGCCAAGCGCGTGCTGGTTTCGGGCCTGTTCGCGCAGGCCTTCGGCGCGCTCGCCTATGCCTTCGTGCGGGAGCTCTCCGCGTTCTACGCCGTTGCGGCGGTGTTCGGCTTCATCTATGCCGGCACCATGCCGCTCTATGCCGTGCTTGCGCGGGAGAATTTTCCGTTGCGGATGATGGGCACCGTGATCGGCGGAACCGCCATGGCAGGCAGCCTGGGCATGGCGACAGGGCCGGTGGCGGGAGGTCTGATCTACGACACCTTCGCCAGTTACGCTTGGCTCTACATCGGCTCCTGGGCGGTTGGACTTGGCGCGTTCCTGATCGCGCTGACGTTCAGGCCGTTTGCCAAGGTCAAGGCCGAGGCGGCGCCAGTGCCGGCGTGAGGGATGACGCGACGGAGCATGTCATGGTGAAAGTCACTCTTCAGATCGTGGTCTGGACCGCGATCATGGGCGCTATGATCCTGTGGCCGGCCGGCACCCTGGCTTATCCCGGAGGCTGGGCGTTCCTCGCCATATTCGCGATCGGCGGCCTTGCGATTACCCTGTGGCTCGCCAAGCGCAATCCGCGGCTGTTGCGCGAGCGCATGAGCTCACCGGTGCAGCGCGACCAAAAGCCGTGGGACCGGATCTGGCTGACGCTCTTCATCGTGCTGTTCTGCGCCTGGATGATCTTCATGTCATGGGATGCCGCACGCACCGGTTTTAGCGCGGTGCCGGTCTGGCTGCAGGTGGTTGGCGGTGTCCTCACCGTGCTCTATCTGCTCGGCGTGTGGTGGACGTTTCGGGAAAATACCTTTGCCGCGCCCGTGGTGAAGATCCAGGAGGATCAGCGGGTGATCGATACCGGACCGTACGCCATCGTCCGCCACCCGATGTATGCGAGTGCTTTGCTCCTTATCGTCGGCCTGCCGCTGTTGCTCGGTTCCTGGATCGGTCTTGCGATGTCGGTGGTGTTTATCCTCGGCATCGCCTGGCGGACCCTGCATGAGGAAAGCGCGCTGAGGGCGGAGCTGAAAGGCTACGAGGAGTATGCTTCGCACGTGCGCTATCGGTTCGTCCCGTCGGTCTGGTAGCGGCGGCCCTCGCTGACCACGCACGCGGGCCGCGATGATCTAACCAATGGCTTTGTAAAGCGCACGGGCCGACAACAGCTCTCGAATGGCGGTGAGAACCTCGGCTGGCGCTTCGCGCGGGATGAAATGTCCTACATCGGGAAGGACGCGTCTCTCGTAGCCATTCGCAAAGAACCGCTCCTTGCCCTCCGAGTACTTTGTCATGGACGTCTCCGTCTGGTCGACCGTGCACCATGGGCCGACAGGTGTCGGCCTTTGCGGTCAGAACCAGTGCTTGCGACAGAGGTTCCTGTTCGGCTCAGGAGTTGATCACTGACAAAGAGCCTCGCCGATCGCTGTCGAGAGTCGTGGCGGGATGTCATGCTTCAAGAGCACTGGTTGCTTACGAACCGGGAATATGATTGGTTCCCTGCAGTCGAACTGACAGGAAATCCAATGGCACGCGTTCGCTGTATCACCGAGATGGGCATGGGCGTCGATGTTCACGGCAAGGATGCGACCAAGGCGGCGCGGCGCGCGGTCTCGGACGCGATCCGTCACTCGAGCCTCGGCTTCTTCCGCATGCTCGGCAAGACTGCCAACGACATGTTCGTCGATGTTACCATCGCCGTGCCGAACCCCGATGCGGTCGACACCGCTGTGGTCGCGAAGGAATTGCCTTACGGCACGGTGACCGTCACCGCGGTCAAGGGCGGGCTTGAGATTCCGGCCGAGCAGGGCAGCGATGCCATCATCATCGCCAACGCCGCTGTCATCGTCAGTCTCGACGACGGCAAACCGGCTTAGGCACCTCATGCCTGATAGTTAGGCTTGCCAATCTGTTTTCGCTGTGAAAAACAACAAGCAGACGGTCTGCTCGTCGAGCTTGCCGCGTAGGCGTTAACGTCAACCAACGCATGTCAGCACAACGGGAGTTTGTGCCATGCCTGGTTTGACCGAAATTCAGACGCCTTTCGTGCTCGGTGTTTTCCTCAGCGGCACGCACAGCTTCACCAAACATCGGCAAGACGTCGTCGTGCTGCGCAAGGGGCTCGGCATCGAAGGCGACGCGCATTGTGGGCCGCTGGTCAAGCATCGCTTCGATGCGGCGCGTGATCCCAGGCGACCGAACTTGCGGCAGGTTCATCTCATCCAGGCCGAGCTCATCGAGGATCTGACCAGCAAGGGCTTCGTCGCGCAGCCCGGCGACCTCGGCGAGAACATCTCTACGTGCGGGATCGACCTGATGGCGCTGCCAGTGGGCACGCGGCTGCACATCGGGCGCGATGCGGTCGTCGAGATCACCGGCTTGCGCAGTTGTTGCGTGCAGATCGATACGTTTCAGCCGGGGATGCTGCGCGAGATCATCGCGCGCGTTGACGGCAAACTCGTTCGCAAGGGCGGCGTGATGGGCATTGTCGTTGAAGGCGGCGAGGTGCGGCCGGACGATGCCATTGTCGTGCGGTTGCCCGATGGACCATTCGTGCCGCTCGAAGTGGTGTGACTGTAGCCATGTCCCGTCCGTGGCGGACGATCTTCAGCCGGACAGCGCCGCGTCATCTGACACGAAGTCCTCGGGCGATCCGGCCGACATTGTCGATCTCTCCGGTCGCGCGAAGCAGGTTTTGGCCCAGTCAAAAATAGAGCAGGTCGCGGCCGACACGCTGTCGGCCCTGGTCCAATCGCTGAGAGCGGCGGGCAAGCCGCAGCCGCTGCATTCTTCGTCCGACAAGGCACAACCGTCCTCTTCAGGCGGTAAGCCAGTCAGCTTCGAAGAACTCGCAGGGATTTCGCTGACCAGCACCACCGAAGTGACGGTGACTGCCGGCAACCGCAATGCGGCCTCGACTGACGCGAATGGCGACGCGCCGCCGTCCGGCACGATCCTCCAGAAGCGCAGCTTCTCGGAGACGTTCTCCTTCAATGGCTTCCACGTCCCCGCCACGGGCAACGCGCTGACCAACAACAGCGACGTCCAGATTTACAGCCCCGATGGCTCCAGCGCATCGTCGACGCTGTTCGGCGGTTCCGCCGGAGTTGGCAGCGGCGGCACGGGAAAACAATACACGATGATATCGAGCGCGAAGGTCGGCAACCGCCAGATATTCACCTTCGCCATGAACAGCGCCGCCGTGTCGGCAACCGCGGCGCAGAATGCGAGCGGAAGCGCGGTGCAGGCCACGGCGGCCGTGAAATCCAGTATCGTGACATTCGTCGTCGACTTCAACACCGGCAAGATCTCGGCGATGGAAGCGGATGCCTCCGCCGCTGCGACCTGAAGCGCAGTTCAGAGAACGGCGTGAGAAACGCACGGCTACCCACGACAGGGGGCGAGAGGCGGGAACCGACCGCGATGGTACTCCTTTCCAAGCAAGTCTCGACTCACCAAAATTTCTGTTGAAAAGAACCGGACCTTCGCAATGAACCGGCGCGGTGGGGCTCGGCCGCGCCAGGCAAATTTGCACCACGACTTCGGCGCACTACTATGACCAAGCTGTTCGGGCGGGCGTGATTGCGAAAAGTCACGGATCCCGCTCCTTATTGCCGGATCACAGCAAATGTCTGTAGTCGAGGATTTTGGTCAGGTGCTCCCGGATGTCGTGAAGACAAAGGACATCTACAGCTTCTTCAGCCGTTCTGCATTTGAGAAGGGCTACGCCTATCAGGCCCAAGGGCGCGTCACGGGATTGGAAATCAGCGACGACCTCACGCGCATTCGCAGCAAGGTACGTGGAGGTGAGCCCAGCCCTTATCGTGTCGACATCGAGCTCGAATTCGACCATGGGCGTCTAATCGACCTCGACGGCACGTGCAGTTGTCCGATCGGAGCCAATTGCAAGCATGTCGTGGCGACGATGCTCCAGGCGCTGAGCGGTGTATTGCCGTCCGAGCAGAAAACGGACATCGGCAAGACGCCCGTCCGCTCCGTGTCGATTCTGCCTTACGATGTCACCGCATGGCTCGACAGTATCGGCGCCGCCGTGCGCGGCGACGATTATCCCGTCGATGTGACGCATCGGTTGCTCTACTGCCTGCAGCCCGCTCAAGCGGGCACGCAATTGCCGTTGCTGGGAGTGTCGCTACTCTCGGTCCAGATGCGCAAGGACGGGACGTTCGGGAGCAGTCCCACGCGTCCGAACATTTCCAGTTTCTCGGCCGAACGTGCACCGAAGTATTTTCGCGATACCGACATCGACATTCTGATGCGGCTCACGAGAGAGCGAGGGGCGTACTATCACCCACCTCGGTTGCAATCCCTCGCGCTCCTGCAGCAAATCATCGCGACCGGACGTGCGTTCTGGCGCGATCACAAGGGGCGGCCGCTACAGTGGGGCGAGGCGCGCGAGGGGCGCATCGATTGGCAGCAGGCCAGCAAGCAAGGAGTTTCCCCGCAACTGACCGTGCGGGGAGCGACGGCCCTCAACGCCGAGCCGCCGGTTTATATGGATGAGGCCGCAGGCGTGATCGGCCCGGTCCAACTGGGCCTGCCGCCTCGACTTTCCTATCAGCTCTTGTCGGCGCCCGTCATCCCGCGCGCGCAAGTTGCGGAAGTGGCGCGCCGCCTCGGCGAGAGATTGCCGCAGCTTCATCGTGGCCTGTTGCCGGGAACGCCGGCAGCGGCGGTGAAGATCGACGACGATCCGATTCCGATCCTGCGGCTTAAGCGGGGACGCGAGGGCCCAAGTGCCCACTTTTTCCACGACAGGCCCGAACGGACCGCGGTTGCCCATCTCAGTTTCCGCTACGGCCCGATCGAGATCGAGCCCAGGGAAAGGGAAAATCCGCTCGAAGCATTTCAGGCCGGCGAGGTCTACACGATCACACGGCGGCGGTCGAAGGAGAAAGGCACGCGCAAGCGGCTGTCAGAGTTCGATTTCCGCGAAGCGAAATTGATCCACCCGTTTCTCGATGCCGGTCATGTCGACGATCTGACGTTCGGGGAGCCTCACGCCTGGCTCGATTTTCTCGAGTTCGGCGTTTCCGAATTGCGCGCGGAAGGCTTCGATGTGCTGGTCGATGATGATTTTCCGTATCGGCTGGTGCAGTCGCAGGGCGTCTTCGATGCCGAATTGGAATCCAGCGGTATCGACTGGTTCGAGTTGGCGCTCGGCGTCGAAATCGACGGCGAGCGACGCGATCTGGCGCCGGTCCTGGCCGCCCTGGTTGCGACACCGAATTTCACGCCCGATCGGATCAAGCAGCTCGCCGAGGCAGGGGACCACTTCTATCTTCCGCTTGCCGACGGCCGCCACCTGTCGCTCGCGGCAGATCGCTTCCTGCCGCTCGTGCTTGCGCTTCATAGCCTCAGTTTGAGCGGCCTTTTCGGTGACACATCCGGAAAGATCAGGCTCTCGCGCGCGGATGTCGTGCCGCTGCTGGCGCTTGAAAATGGCGAATTTGCTTTCCGCGGCGCCGACAGTCTTCGGCGCCTCGCCAATCTGCTTCGGGATCGCGAATTGTCGAATCCGCCGTTGCCCGCAAATTTTCGCGCTGAACTGCGGACGTACCAGGCGCAGGGGTTGGGCTGGCTCGACTTGCTGCGCGAGAGCGGTCTTGGCGGTGTGCTGGCCGACGACATGGGGCTCGGCAAGACCGTCCAGATACTGGCGCTGTTGTCGCTGGAGAAGGCGCGCGGTCATCTCAGCGAGCCCGCCCTTGTCGTTGCGCCGACCAGCCTGACGACGAACTGGTTCAACGAAGCGCAGAAGTTCGCGCCGGATTTGAGGGTGCTCGTGCTTCACGGTTCGGATCGCAAGCAGAGCTTCGCCGCCATTGCGGACCATGATCTTGTCCTGACTACCTATCCGCTGATTGCGCGGGATCACGATGTCCTGTTGTCTCGCGATTGGCACATGGCCGTGCTGGACGAGGCGCAGACGATCAAGAATCCCAATGCCGCGACCACCCGCTGGTTGCGCGGCGTCAAAGCGCGGCATCGCTTCTGCCTGACCGGGACGCCGGTGGAAAATCATCTCGGCGAGCTCTGGTCCATCATGAGCTTTGCCAATCCGGGATATCTTGGCGACAAGGCGGATTTCAGCCGGCGCTGGCGCATCCCGATCGAGAAGCGCACGGATACGCGACGCGCAGCAGCGCTGGCGCAGCGCGTGAAACCATTTCTCTTGCGCCGGACCAAGGCGGAGGTGGTTAAGGAATTGCCGGCCAAGAGCGAGATCGTCGAGCGCATCGCATTGGAAGGCAGTCAGCGTGACCTCTACGATTCCATTCGCCTGTCGATGTCGGACAAGGTCCGTAAGGCGATCCAGGAGCGCGGCCTGGCCAAGAGCCACATCATCGTTCTCGAAGCGCTGCTCAGGCTGCGCCAGGCCTGCTGCGATCCGGCGCTGCTGAAGCTCGACGATCGCGCCAAGCGCCCATCGGCCAAGCTTGAGCGGCTGATGGAAATGGTTGTCGAACTCCTGAGCGAGGGCCGGAAGATCATCGTCTTCTCGCAGTTCACCTCGATGATCGACCTGATCAGGGGCAGGTTCGATGCGGAAGCTATCCGCTACAGCGTCCTGACCGGACAAACGACCAATCGCAAGCGCGCGATCGAAGCGTTCCAGGACGGCAACAGCGATGTCTTCCTCATCAGCCTGAAGGCCGGAGGCGTCGGGCTCAACCTGACGGCGGCCGATACGGTGGTCATCTTCGATCCCTGGTGGAATCCGGCGGTCGAGGAACAGGCGATCGATCGCGCTCATCGTATCGGCCAGGACAAGCCAGTTTTCATCTATCGGCTGGTGGCATCGGGTACGATCGAGGAGAAGATGGACGAGCTCAAGGCGCGGAAGCGCGCCTTGGCCGACAGCCTGTTCGATCGCGAGGGACGCATCGGCGCGGCACTCACCGAAGAGGACGTGCGTGCGCTGTTCGAGGAATAGCGAAACGGGGCGGGTGCAAGGCCGAACAGGAAAGACTGTCTGACGACGACGCGGTCGTGTCAGCTCGCGTATTGAGCGATGCCGTTGCCGAACGACCAGTTTTCCTTCTTGACCTCGACGAGGTTGATAAAGATGTCTTCACGGCGTAGCCCGAGCGCGGTGTGCAGGCCGTCGGCGATCGCCTTGTAGAGCGCCTGCTTCTGCGCGGTGGTACGGCCTTCGTTCCAGGTGATCTGGATGATCACGAGATCGTTGGTGCGGTGGATGCCGAGATAATCGGGATCGAACAGGAAGCCATCTGCGTCATGCTCGCTGAGGAGCTGGAACCGGTCCTTCTCCGGCACGCCGACACTGATGAGTGCGTCATATACGATGCGGCCAATTTCCTGCCGGAACGCCGCGTCCTTGCCCTTGCGAAGATCGATGCGAACGAGGGGCATGTCCGTCTCCTGTTATCCGATGCGACTTCGTCGCGTCCGCCGCGGCGATCGTCTGCAGATGCTCGCAATTACATTAGCTGCATATGCTGGTATTGAAGATCAAGAGTTGCATCGTAGAATGTAACCGCAACAAACAAGGAGCGGACGTGTCCTGCTATCTCGGTCTCGACGGCTTTCGCGGCGGCTGGGTGGTGGCCTGGATCGACGATCAGGGCAGTCACGGCTTCGACTATTCGCCGCGCCTGGATCGGCTTCTCGCGGCCGCGCACAAGCGCGCCATGATCGACATGCCGATTGGCCTGACGATGAGGGGGCACCGGACCTGCGATCTGCGTGCCCGCGAACTGGTCGGCGCTTCGGTGTTTCTCGGCGCGCGGCGCAATCTTTGGGAGTTTGCGGACCAGGCTTCGGCGAATCGGTACTACTGGCATCACGAGGGCC
This sequence comes from Bradyrhizobium sp. Crot121, assembly GCF_059512385.1. NCBI lineage: Bacteria > Pseudomonadati > Pseudomonadota > Alphaproteobacteria > Hyphomicrobiales > Nitrobacteraceae > Bradyrhizobium > Bradyrhizobium sp. Crot121. The sequence goes on from NZ_JCAMOR010000039.1 coordinate 11,592, forward strand.
CGGGCATGGGCGTGTCCTGCCAGCTCTGGAACATCAGGGACAAGATCAGGGAGGTCGACGATTTCATCACGCCGAAGCGTCAGGCGACCATCGGCGAGGCACATCCGGAACTGATCTTCCGAAATCTCGGCAAGCAGATCCGTCTGGATGGCAAGAAGTCGGAGCGAGGCCGCGAGCAGCGCTTGAAACTGTTGGCCGAGCGGGGCTTCGTCAAGCTTTCAAGCTGGCTGGCGCAACGTCGCGGCACCGGGATCGGACGCGACGATCTGATCGATGCCTGTGCCTGCGCGGCGGCAGCCCGCGACAGCAACGCGCGGCTCGGCGGCGATGAGATCGACGTTCGCGGCCTGCGAATGGAGATCAACTACTGAGAAACCAAGCGCTTCACTTCCGCGTAACCTCCGGGAAGATCCACATCGCGATCACCATGAACGGAGCGAGCACCATGATCGCGATCTTCGGACCATGCTGCCCGATCGAGTCCTGGTAGAAATAGGCGGCGCAAGCGACGAGCAGCACGATGATCGATAGGGCTGTCTTGATCGGGAAGGGCATCGGCACACTCCTCTATGAGGCGGTAAACCCCTGCAGCGGGGAGAGCATCAGCGCGAGCGCGGCGATCTGGACTAGGCCAAGGACGGCGAGCCCGCTGCGGCTGTCGCGCCACGCACCCGGAATGACCTGAAACACCGCGGGAATGAACAGGAAGATCAGGCCGCCGAACACCACGACGGAGGTCCAGCGCAGCATCTCGTGTGCGAACAAGATCACACCCGCGAGCAGGATCACGAGTAACGCGAGATTGGCGAGCACGAGCACCCCGCCGGCGGCGCCCGCGATCGATTGCGGCCTGGCACTTGGCGGAAACATGCCGACCAGCGTGAAGAAGCTGAGGCAGCAGGCTGCGAAGGCTGCCGCGAACAGCACCAGCGCGAGGCCATTCGGCTCGATGCCGGCCATGGTGGTCACTCCGCCGGCACGGAGCTTACGGCCGGATCGATCCGCGGGGTACGCGCGGTCTTGCGCATGTTGCGCTTGACGAAGCGCGTCTCGTAGCCGTTGAAGAGATGACCGAGCAGGCCGCGATCGAGATCGGACGTGCCGAACAGCCAGTCCATGATCGGGAAGGTGAGGTTCATGTTACGCTCCATCATGATCGATTGGTCGTGATGGGCGGTGTGATGACGGCGGATGGTGTTCACCATCGGCACGTTGCGGACGAACCAGTTCTCCTCGACATGGCAGCAGAAATGCATGAACTCATAGATCAGGTACATCGACGTCGTCGTCGCGATCAGGAGCCATCCGACATTGGCCGAGATGAGATAGCCGGCGACAATCGCGAGCGGGATCGACATCAGGGTGAAGGTCGCGAGGGCGTAAGGCGGGAAGAAGGTCACGCGCCAATCATGATGGTCGGCGAAGCGCATCTCCTGATCGGTGAAGAACTGGTGATGCATCAAGGTGTGGCGGTTATAGATCGCGCGGAACGCCTTGATCTGCGAGGGGCGGTGCATCACGTAGCGGTGGATCCACCACTCGAAGAAATTCGCGCCCAGGAAAGTCACGGGGACGATCAGCAATTCCCATGCGCGCAGGTCGCGGACATTGGCGAGGTAGATGTAGAGTGCGGTGAAGCCGATCACGTAGATGATGAAGACGTGCAGCCAGCCATTGTACCAGCCGGCGACCCGCTCGCGATAAGTTTCACGGTAGCGGCGTTGTCGATCCGACATGGCGGTTGATGCGAGTTCCATGGCCGACCTCCCGATGTCGAACTTGGATGACATTTGAATTAGCGTGTGATATATCACTAATCTATCATTGCTGCAAGATCCGGAAAAGTGGAAACCGGTTTTCCGAAAGGATCATGCTAAGACTCTGAGGTGTCGGGAGGAACCACGCATGAAAAGGTTTTGCGGAGACCGCACTATCGATGGAGTCGTGGTCACGGTGGATGGCCGGCCGCTCGATCAGAGGCTCGATCTGCACCGCTACACCGCGAACGGTTTTGAATGGAGCTACGAGGGGGAGGAGCCGCGACAACTGGCGCTGGCGATCCTGGCCGAGCACTTGAACGATGACGCCACGGCAAAATCGCTGGTCGAGCCGTTCATGAAGGCGGTGGTTGCCAATTTCGGCAACGAGTGGGAAATGAGTTCCGCCGATATCGACGCAGCGCTGGCGGCGCTGCGGAAAGACAGTGGTGCTTTTCGGGCCGCATCCTGAAACAGGGCAGGGCGGGAGATCTGGAAGTGGGGCTCAAATACAAGGCGGCGGTGCTGCACGCGCCGAAATCGCCGCTCGTCATCGAGACGGTCGAGGCGGGCGAACTCGCGGCCGACGACGTGCTCGTCCGCGTCAAGGCGGTGGGGCTTTGCCATACAGATCTCGAAGTGATCGAAGGCAGCCTGCGCAATCCGATGCCGATCCTGCTCGGTCATGAAGCATCCGGCGTCGTCGAGCAGGTCGGGCCGAATGCGCGCGGCGTCGCGGTCGGCGACCACGTCGTCCTCTCCTGGAATCCGCATTGCGGGCATTGCTTCTATTGCGATCGCGACCTGCCGATCCTCTGCGAATCCTACCTGGGACAGGCGCCGCTCGCGGTGCAATTCGACGGACGCAGTCGCGCCAGGCTGGGCGACGGGCGTGAGCTCAAACATTTGATGTATCTCGGCGCGCTCGCTGAATACTGCATCGTGCCGGCGCAACAGGCGATCGTGGTGCCGAAGGAGCTTGCCTTCGATCAAGCCTGCCTGATCGGTTGCGGCGTCATGACCGGCGTGGGCGCCGCGCTCAATGTCGCGTCCATCCACTACGGCGACAGCGTGATGGTGATCGGATGCGGCGCGGTCGGCCTTGCGGCCGTGCAAGGCGCGCGTATGGCCGGCGCCGGCATCGTCATTGCCGTCGATCTCGACGACAACAAACTCGATCTGGCCAAGCAGCTCGGGGCAACGCACGCGATCAACGCCGCCAAAGAGGACGTGATCGATCTCTCGCGTCAATTGACCGATGGCCGCGGCGTCGAGCTCGTTCTGGAGTCGGCCGGCAGTGCGCGTGCGTTTCGGATGACGAGTGAGGCGGTGCGGCCAGGCGGCGAGGTCATCTGGCTCGGCAAGATCGATGTCGCGCAGGACGTCGCGTTTCGATGGGGTTCCTTGATGCAGGAAAAGCGCATGCGGCGCTCGAGCTATGGCGGCGCGCGGCCGCTGCGCGACTTTCCGATGCTGGCGCAGGCCGCACTCGACGGCCGCCTCAAGCTGGATCAGTTGATCACCGCGCGCATCTCGCTCGAAGATGTCAACGCGGGTTTCGAGGCGCTGCGACGCGGCGCTGCGATCCGCAGCGTCGTGGTGTTGTGATCAGGTCTCGATGGTCTTGCGGGTGAAGCTTTCGATGTAGTCGAGCAGGCGATCGGACGCTTTCGCCGCGGCTTCCGGATCGCGCGCGGCGATCCGCTCAGCGACGTCGGCATGCAGGCGCGCCGACAGCGGCAGGTCGCCGACTTCCCGATAGTGCTGGTACCAGAAGCGTCGGGACAGGCCGTGCATCAGGCCCATGGCACGGGAGGCGAACTCGTTTCTCGCGGCCTGGCTGACCAGTTCGTTGAAGGCGCGATCGAGCCGCATGAAGGTCATGTCGTCGGCTTCATCGGAGGCGCGGCGCATGTCCCTGGCGATAGTCGTAAATTGAGCGATTTCCTCCGGCGTTGCGCGCTCGGCAGCGCCGCGCGCCATCAGCCGCTCGAGCTCGCGGCGTACCTCCAGCAGACGCATCTGAGTCCTGAGATTGATCTGCGACACCAGGATGCCCCGTCGCGGCAGGATGACGACGAGGCCGTCGCGGGCCAGCCGCTGCAGCGCCTCCCGGATCGGGGTGCGGCCGATGCCCAGTTTCACCGCCAGCGACTGTTCCGACAGGATGGTCTCGGGCGGCAAGGCAAGGGTAACGATCAGTTCCTCGAGTTGCCGATAGGCGCGGTCGGTCAACGTCGCCTGATCGCGCTCGTCGCGTTCGAGGTCGACGCTAGGCGGCACGTCGCGCGAGTCTGGCTCGCTCTTCCTGGACCTGGCAGTCTTGCTGGTGCGGGCTCGTGGGGTTCGCCTGTCCGCGGCCATCTGCCGTGATTCTCCCTTTGCTCGTCACGACGATATTTCACGCGTGACGAGGAGGGTCAATTGGGCCTCGGTGCGGTTAGCGCAGCCGCGATGCTCTCGATCAGTGCGAGGTGCTTTCGAGCGTTCGCCGCCCGAGATCAGCACGACATGGTTGTGCAGCGCGTCGGCCGCTAACACGGCGGATGCTGCGCGAGCTCGTCACGCCAAGCCCAACCGTACACCAGAGCATGATCCGGAAAAGCGGGCATCGGGTTTTCTTGAAAGATTGTGCTCGCACAACGTGCTACGGTAGCAGGGTTAAGGTCGACTATTCCGCAAAGCAGCATGAACAGGAACGTGCATTGTTCGCGGCGCTACCTCATCCATGATGGCGTCATCCTGATCCCTCCATCCGCGGAGCCTCCATGACAGCAGAAGCGATTCGCCCCGCCGCCCATCACCATCCCTGGTACAAGGTCCTCTACATCCAGGTCCTGATCGCGATCGCGCTTGGCATCCTGCTCGGCCATTTCTATCCCGGTCTCGGCAAGGAGATGAAGCCGCTCGGTGACGGCTTCATCGCGCTGATCAAGATGATGATTGCGCCGGTGATCTTCTGCACCGTCGTGCACGGCATCTCCTCGATGGGCGACCTCAAGCGCGTCGGTCGCGTCGGCCTGAAGGCTCTGATCTATTTCGAGACCGTCTCGACCGTGGCGCTGGCGGTCGGCCTCATCGTCGGCAGGACCCTGCAGCCCGGGAGCGGCTTCAACATCGATCCGTCCTCAATCGATGCCAAATCGGTCGCGACCTACGTGACCAAGGCGAAAGAGGAGGGGATCGTTGCCCATCTGATGGCGATCATTCCCGACAGCTTCTTCGGCGCGCTGGCGCGCGGCGACCTCCTTCAGGTGCTGTTGATCTCGATTCTATCAGGCTTTGCCATCGCCTTCATGGGCAAGGCCGGCGAGCCGATCGCGTATGCGATCGACCAGGCCGCCAAAGTGTTCTTCGGTGTGATCCGCATCATCGTGCGTGTCGCGCCGCTCGGCGCGTTCGGTGCGATGGCGTTCACCGTCGGCGCCTACGGGCTGGGCTCGCTCTGGAATCTGGTGGCGCTGATCGGCACCTTCTATTTGACCAGCGCGCTGTTCGTCCTGATCGTGCTCGGCTCGATCGCGCGGCTCTCGGGATTCTCGATCATCCGCTTCATCGGCTACATCAAGGACGAGCTGTTGATCGTGCTCGGCACCTCGTCGTCGGAGACGGTGTTGCCGCAGATGATCCAGAAGATGGAGCATCTCGGTGCCTCGCGCCCGGTGGTCGGCCTCGTCATCCCGACCGGCTACAGCTTCAATCTCGACGGCACCAACATCTACATGACGCTGGCGACGCTGTTCCTGGCACAGGCGACCAACACGCCTCTGACGATCTGGCAGGAACTCGGCATTCTGGGCATCGCCATGATCACCTCAAAGGGGGCGTCCGGCGTCACCGGGGCGGGCTTCATTACGCTGGCGGCAACCTTGTCCATCGTGCCTGACATCCCGATCCAGTCGCTCGCCATCCTCGTCGGCATCGACAAGTTCATGAGCGAGTGCCGCGCGCTCACCAATTTGATCGGCAACGGCGTCGCCTGCGTCGTCATCAGTCTCTCGGAGGGCGAGCTCGACAAGGCGAAGCTGCACGAGACCATGGCAAACCCCCTCGAACTCGGCGAGGCGCTCGAGCCGGGCGGGGGCTCGTAGCGACGCCATGATGCATAACCAGCCGGATATAGCAAAAAAATCGTGTGGCACGCTCGCTATGGCCACCGGGGCGCCGGTCCACGTGCCCGCTTGACTGACGCATATCTCGCCGGTTATAGATCGATCAATAGCCAACGGGTTATCGATCCCAAATGCCAAACGCTCACGATGAGCTCTTCAGGGCGCTCGCCGATCCGACCCGGCGGGCCATCTTTGAGCGATTGTGCCGCGAAGGAGAGCAGACGGTCGGGGCTCTGACGGCTCTGGCCGGGGTCTCGCAACCGGCCGTCTCGAAGCACCTTGTCGTTCTGAAGCAGGCGGGACTCGTGCGCGACCGCCACGAAGGCCGCCAGACGCACTACAGCGCGCAGCTCGGCGCGTTAGCCCCGCTGATCGACTGGACCAGCCAGATGGCCGGCTTCTGGCAAAGCCGGTTCGACCACCTCGAAGATCTGCTCAAAAGGATGGACCAATGACCAACATTGCGACCGAAACGCGCTCCGTCATTGTCGAACGCGAGATACCTCATCCGCCGGAAAAGATCTGGCGCGCGCTCACGCAACCGCATCTGATCGAGGAATGGCTGATGAAGAACGACTTCAAGGCAGTCGTGGGTCACCGTTTCAATCTTCGCGGCGAGTGGGGCGGTGTGCTGGACTGCGAGGTCCTCGCGATCGAGCCGAACAAGGCGCTGTCCTACACCTGGAATTTTGTGCACGACGATGCAGCCTTCAACCTGAAGAGCGTGGTGACCTTCACGCTCACGCCAACGAGCACGGGCACTCATCTGCGTATGGAGCAGTCGGGCTTCCGTCCCGATCAGAAGCAGGCCTACGGCGGCGCCAACGCCGGGTGGCAGCAGTTCTTTGCGAATCTGGAGCAGGTGTTGGGGCGGACAGAGTGAGCTCTGCGGGTGAACACAATGGCCAACAGGACGTCCAGCAAGTCAACGAAAGTTGCGAGAAAGGCGGCCAAGCCGGGCGCGGCGAAAGCGGCCAAACCGCGCAAGGCGGCGGCCCCGACGTTGCAGTCCGGCAAGGACGCAAAGCCTGTTCTCCTCACAGGAGGCAACCCACAGATCGCGAAGGCGGACGGCGACGCCCCGGTGCAGGCCTACATCGCCGCCATGCCGGGGTGGAAAAGCGATGTCGGACGCCGCCTCGATGCGTTGATCGTGCGCACCGTCCCCGGCGTGCGCAAGGCGGTCAAATGGAACTCTCCGTTTTATGGCGTCGAGGGCCAGGGCTGGTTCCTCGGCATCCATTGCTTCACGAAGTACGTCAAGGTGGCTTTCTTTCGCGGCAGGTCATTGCGTCCTGTTCCGCCTGGCGAGTCCAAGAGCAAGGACACGCGCTACCTCGACATTCATGAAGACGACGAACTCGACGAAGCGCAGTTCGCCGCCTGGGTGAAGCAAGCCAGCGAAATGCCCGGCGAATGGATGTGAGCGGCGGGTGCGAGGACGAACGATAGCGGACAAGAAGGCTACAGCCACCATGAAGAAAAGCGGCTCGAAGGAAGCAGACTCTCCTTCTCGGCTGATAGATGCGAGGATCGAGGAGCTGGGTGACTGGCGGGGCGAGACGCTTGCTCGAGTCCGCAATCTCATCAAGCAAGCCGACCCTGAAGTGGTCGAGGAGTGGAAGTGGAGAGGGGTTCCAGTGTGGGAGCACGGTGGGATCATCTGCACCGGCGAGACCTATAAGAGCGTCGTCAAGATGACCTTCGCCAAGGGCGCCTCATTGGAGGACCCTTCAGGCCTCTTCAACTCCAGCCTCGAAGGCAACACCAGGCGTGCGATCGACATCCATGAGGGCGACAAGATCAACGAAGCAGCGTTGAAGGCTCTCATTCGCGCGGCCGTGGAACTGAATCGCTCTCAGAAGAAACCAAAGAAGGCTTGAGGAGTCAGCGAAGACGCATCATTCCGGCACGCCGGCCGCCCGCAGCGCCTCGGCATAGGTTTGCGCCATGGGCTCGACCGGGAAGGGGATTCGGGACAGGAATCCCGCGATCGAAAATTCCGGTTCGACCTTCAGCAATTCCCGAGCGACCTGCGCTGCGCGGTCGCGCTCGCCGGTCTTCACCAGCGCCACCGTGAGGACGCGCAGCGCCACCGCAAAGCGGCGGTTCTGCGCCAGCGCTTTTTCCGCCCAGGTAATCGCTTCAGGGAAATTCTCATCCAAAACGGCGCAGATCGCGAGCGCTCCGGAAGCGAACCAGCCGCGCGGGTCGCGGGGATTGAGCCGTTGCGCCCGCTCGATCATGGCACGCCCGGCGCCCTGATTGCCGCGCATCGCCTCGATCCAGCCGCCGAGCGTCAACGCCATCGCGGAATTCGGATTGATCGCAAGCGAGCGGCTGAACAATTCGCGCGCCGGCTCGATTTCGTCGGCCATGTTCCAGATCGCGAACGCCGCCATCCACAACACCTGCGCATCGTTCGGCCCCAGCTCGACCGCGCGCCAGGCCAGCGTGACGGCCTTGCTGCGATAGTCCTGGTCCGGCCCGATCCAGCCCTGGAAATGGCGCAGCGCATGGCAATAGGCGGAAGCCGCCATGGCCGGCGCGTAGGCCGGATCGATCGCCAGCGCCTGGTCGAGGCAATCGATCGCCGCCGCAATGCTCTCAGCGGTGAACTCATAACGCAGGCTGTAGGCGCGCAGCAGCAGATCGTAGGCGTCGAGCCGGCTTGGGGGAGAGGACCTGCGGCGCTCCGCTTCGGCGAGATGCAGCGTCGGCTCGATCGCGGCCACCACGCTTTCGGTGATGCGGTCCTGCAGGTCGAAGACCTCACTCGCGTCGCCGTCGAAGCGGTCGGCCCAGAGATGGACGGCCGAATTCGCGTCGATGAGCTGTCCCGTGATCCGCAACCGATCGCCACCGCGGCGAACGCTGCCTTCCAGCACGTAGCCGACGCCGAGCTCGCGGCCGACCTGGCGGATATCGACCGCCTTGCCCTTGTAGGTGAAGGAGGAGTTTCTCGCGATCACGGACAGTCCGCTGCAGCGCGACAGCGCCGTGATGATGTCCTCGGCGATCCCGTCGGCAAAATACTCCTGTTCGGGATCGCCGCTCATATTGGTGAACGGGAGCACCGCGATCGACGGGCCTTCGAAGGCGGCAACCGGCAGGCTCGTGCTCTCGTCGGCGGCTTGCTCGCGGACCTCGCCGACGAAACGAATGCCCTTGCGGGGGAGCGTGCGGATCAGCCGCTGCTCATCGCCATTATCGCCGATCGCCGCGCGTGCGGCGTTCAACCGGCTGCTCAGCGTCGCCTCCGAGACGATCCGTCCGTGCCAGACGGCGGCTAACAGGTCGTCGCGGCTGACGACACGCTCGCGTGAACGGATCAGGAATTCCAACAGATCGAACACCTGCGGCTCGACGGCGACGAGCCCATCGTCCCGGCGCAGCTCGCGGCGGTCGGTGTCCAGAACGAAGTCGTTGAAATGATAGAGCAATTTATAGGGCCTGCCGGCTGTGACGGGAGTCGCAGCGAACCTAGCACAAGGCGGCTGAGGCAAAAATCAAAGCCATCTGAAGGATAAATCCAGATAGTCTCCAAGCGCTCACGGTCGGGAGGGGGCAAAAGGTCGCCAGTTCGAAACGGAGATCGCCATGTCCCAGGATATCAACCAGAGCCGCCGCCGCTTCTTCGGCGTTGCCGCCGGAACCTTCGCCGCCGCCCAGTTCGGCCTGATCGGATCCGCCTATGCGCAGGGCGCCAAGAAGGTGACGCTGCCCGCGGCGCGGCCGGGGGCGCATACGTCGTTCGGCCCGTTGAAGCAGATCGACGCCGGCCTCCTCAATGTCAGCTATGCCGAGGCAGGGCCTGCTGGTGGTCCCGTAGTGATCCTGCTGCACGGCTGGCCTTACGACATCTACAGCTATGTCGACGTCGCGCCGCTACTGGCATCCGCCGGCTATCGCGTGATCATCCCTTATCTGCGCGGCTATGGCCCCACGCGTTTCCTGTCCGATGCGACATTGCGAAACGGCCAGCCGGCGGCGCTCGCGGTCGACATCGTCGCGCTGATGGATGCGCTCAAGATCGGGAAGGCGACGCTTGCCGGCTACGACTGGGGCGCGCGCACGGCCAACATCATCGCCGCGCTCTGGCCCGAGCGCTGCAAGGCGATGGTCTCCGTCAGCGGCTACCTGATCGGCAGCCAGGAGGCCGGCAAGATGCCGCTGCAGCCGAAGGCTGAACTGCAATGGTGGTACCAGTTCTATTTTGCCACCGAGCGCGGGCAGCAGGGCTATGACAAGTACCGGCACGACTTCGCCAGGCTGATCTGGCAGCTCGCTTCGCCGAAGTGGAATTTCGACGACGCCACCTTCGAGCGCAGCGCGGCCGCCTTCGACAATTCCGATCACGTCCGCATCGTCATCCATAACTACCGCTGGCGGCTCGACCTCGCCCAAGGCGAAGCGAAATACGACGATCTGGAGAAGAAGCTCGCGACATTCCCTGTTATCACGGTGCCGACCATCACCATGGAAGGCGATGCCAACGGCGCGCCGCATCCGGAGCCGGGCGCATACGCCAAAAAATTCTCCGGCAAGTACGAGCACCGCCTCATCACCGGCGGCATCGGCCACAATCTGCCGCAGGAGGCCCCGCAGGCCTTCGCGCAGGCCGTCATCGATGTCGATAACGCCTGATCGAACAGCAACACGGTATCAAACTGATGCGACAGAATCTGAAATGGGCCCTGGCGGCTCTCATGGTGGCGTGCGCCACGACGGCAGTGCCCTTCGCCGCCAGCCTTGCCGACGATGGGGCGTCGCCGATCTTCGGTGTCAGGATTCCCGAAGGCTATCGCGACTGGAAGCTGATCGCGGTCGGACAGGAGGTCGGCCTCGATGAACTGCGGGGCGTCCTCGGCAATGCCACCGCGGTCAAGGCCAGCAAGGGTGGCACGCTGCCGTTTCCGGACGGCACGACCTTCGTCAAGCTAGCCTGGAAGCATGTCCCGGTCGAAGGCCTCGACGGCGCCTTCATCACCGGCTCGCCCACGACCGTCCAGATCATGGTCAAGGACTCCGCCAAATACGCCTCCACCGGCGGCTGGGGCTTTGGCCGGTTCATCGACGGCAAGCCCGTGGACGAGGCCCAGCACAGGACCTGCTTCGCCTGCCACGAAGCCCATGCGAAGGATCACGATTTCGTCTTCACGCGATATGGACGCTGAGGAATTCACAGGAGGCGTGGTGCCCAATCTGGCGCAACAGCGATTGCGCAGCTACTTTCTCGTGGCAACGCACCCGAGGAATGGCTTTGAGCATCACCATCTACGGCATCAAGAACTGCGACACCATGAAGAAGGCGCGCGCCTGGCTCGACGGCCATGGCGTCGCCTATGATTTCCACGACTACAAGGCGGCCGGCATCGCCAAGGACAAGCTGAAGCAATGGAGCGACGAGGTCGGCTGGGAAACGCTGCTCAACCGGGCGGGCACCACATTCAAGAAATTGCCCGACGCCGACAAGGAAGGCCTGAACGAGCGCAAGGCCCTGGCGCTGATGGCGGCGCAGCCGTCGATGATCAAACGGCCGGTGCTGGACCTCGGCGGCAAGCTCCTAGTCGGCTTCAAGGAGGAGGTCTACGCCAAGGAAGTGAAGTCGCGCGGCCGCAAGGGGTAGGGCGGGGGCGATTTTCGGGAACCTCTGCGCCTCGGCCGCATCTAATTCTGGTATCCGCTGGAATGAAGGCGAGAACGCTATGCAATCGGCCACCACACCCAAGTCTGCGCCGGCTGCGGCCGGCGACGTCGAACTCGTCAAGCGCGCATTGGCGCGCGACGAGGCCGCCGTTCGCGCCATCCTTAAAGCCAACAATCGCAGGCTCTATCGGCTGGCGCGCGGCATCCTGCGCAACGACAGCGAGGCCGAGGACGTCGTCCAGGAAGCCTATGTCCGGGCCTTCACGCATCTTGCCGATTTCCGCGGCGAGTCCAGCCTGTCAACATGGCTGTCGCGGATCACGATGAACGAGGCGCTGGGACGGCTGCGCCGCGAGCGGCCCGGGGTCGAAATTTCGTCACTGCCGCAAGGCGCGCTGGAAGCGCAGATCATCCAGTTTCCCCTGATGTCCACTGCAGACGATCCTGAAAAATCCATGGCTCAGCGCGAAATCCACAGAGTTGTCGAGGCCGCCATCGACGAACTGCCGGAGGCGTTTCGCCTCGTCTTCATCACGCGCGTGGTTGAGGGCATGAATGTCGAGGAGACCGCCGAGCTTCTTGACCTGAGGCCTGAGACGGTGAAGACGCGGCTGCACCGCGCCCGCGCCATGCTGCGCGACAATGTCGAGAAGAAGATTGGTCCTGTCATCATGGAGATGTTCCCGTTCGCCGGCCGCCGCTGCGACCGGCTGACCGAAGCCGTGCTGCAACGGCTCGACTACATCTGAAGAATTTTGGGAACCTCGCCCACCGATCGCCATCCAACTCCTGTGCAAGCGAAATGCGCCGTCGGGAACCCGAGGCGCCACAGGAGGACCAGATATGTTCGCTCAATTGGGAGCGGCGATCGCCGCGGTGATGTTGTTGAGCAGCCCAGCGCTTGCCGAAAGCAAGCTCACCGATCCACAGATCGCCCACGTCGCGTACACCGCCGGCAATATCGACATCGCGGCGGCCAAGCAGGCGCTGACGAAGGCCAGCAACAAGGACGTCAAGGCGTTCGCGGAAGACATGGTGCGCGACCATGAGGCCGTGAACAAGCAAGCGCTCGACCTCGTCAAGAAGCTCCAGGTCACGCCCGAAGACAACGACACCAGCAAGGCATTGTCGAAGCAGGCGGCCGACAAGCTCGCCGAGCTCGGCAAGCTCCACGGCGCCGCCTTCGACAAGGCCTACATCGCCAACGAGGTCGCCTATCACAAGATCGTCGACAGCGCGCTGGAAACGAAGTTGATCCCATCGGCCAGCAACCCCGAGCTGAAGAGCTTGCTGCAGACCGGCCTGAAGATCTTTCAGGGCCACGAGCAGCACGCCGAGCATGTCGCCGCAGAGCTGAAATAACATTGTAGGGGAGCTGCCCATGCAGCCCGGACGCCTCTGTCTGATCGCCGGCGTGCTTTCCCTTGCGGCGATGGCGGTCCCCGCGCATGCCGCGACGATCACGATCGTGATGGAGAATCTGGTGGTCTCGCCGGCCGAGGCCACGGCCAAGCTCGGCGATACCATTGAATGGGTGAACAAGGACGTGGTCGCGCACACTGCGACCGCGAAGAACGGCGATTTCGACGTGACGATACCGCCGAGGAAGACCGTGACTTACGTCCTGAAGAAGGCGGGCACGGTCGACTACTACTGCCGCTTCCATCCCAACATGAAGGCGGTGCTCAAGATCGGCAGTGAGGCGTCGCCTTGATCGGCAGGAGGTTCATGGAACCTTGCTGCAGGTCGCCGTTCCAGGGTAGATATACTTCCGGACGTCAACCGGCCTCGATCATCAACCCTTGAGGGAGAGAGCAGTGGGACTGTCCTGGCAACAAGGTCCGCTCTCAACGGGAGCATTTGGCCGGTTCCTCGTGCCCGAACCGCTGCCGAAGCGATTGTTATACGTAGAGCGTTTGCGCCGGCGCATGCGCGTGCGCTTCGGGGAAATCTGGATCGCTGACAGCGAGCATGTCCTCTTGCTCTTCGAACCGGGCCGGTATCCGGTCGCCTATCTCCCGGAGAGCGATGTTTCGCCACACGTCCTGGAGCGCACCGAGCATACCACGGAGCATCCCGATCTCGGGCCCACGTCCTGGTACAGCGTTCGGGCGGACGAACAACACATCGCGCCGCGAGGAGCGTGGCAGCACACCGGTCTGCCCGCCCACGCGAGCGAACTGCAGGCGCGCGTCGCATTCGCCTGGCGGGCCATGGATGCATTCTACGAAGAAGACGAAAGAATCCTCGGCCATGCCGCTGACCCCTACCACCGCATCGACATTCGCCAGGCCTCGCGTAACCTCGTTGCCCGCCATGGTGAACGGATCATCGCCGACACCAAGCGGCCGCTGGTCCTCTACGAGTCCGGCTTCGCGCCGCGCTGGTACGTTCCACGCGCTGATATCGATGAGGCCGCTCTCGCTCCGGTGAAACTCCAGACCTTCTGCCCGTACAAAGGACTGTGCAGCTACTACAGCATCGGTGACGCACGCCAGGCGGCCTGGTTCTATCCTGATGCTTATCCCGAGGTGCGCCGCATCTCCAACCTGGTGTCGTTCGAACCTGATCTCGTCACGGTCCTTCTCGATGGCACCCAGCTCCATCTTGAGCCGGGTCAGACGGTGGTCCCGCATGGCGCCGATCGCAACCTCGACCTCGCCGAGGTGGTTCGCCCTGCAAATGGGCATCAGCGGTCACCCGATAGCGGCCCCGCGGCTGAGAGCGGCTAGGAAACTTCCGGTCCCCACAAAAGCGGAGCAGGACATGGCGCGGTTGCTATCGGTGAACGTCGGGCTTCCGCGCGATATCGCGTGGAAGGGGCGCACTGTACACACCGGGATCTGGAAAAATCCGGTGCGCGGCCGCTGTCGGGCAGGCCGGTTGAATCTGGACGGAGACGGTCAAGGGGACCTGGCCGGCCACGGAGGTGAGCAGCGAGCCGTCTTCGTCTACCAGACCGAGTCGTATCGCCATTGGCAGGATCAACTGAACCGGACCGACTTTGTCCACGGACAGTTCGGCGAGAATTTCACGATCGACGGGTTGCCTGACGACGCCGTGTGCATCGGCGATCGCTATCAGATCGGCACTGCGCTGTTCGAGGTCACTCAGCCTCGCGTGACCTGTTATCGCGTGGGCATTCGGATGAACGAGCCACGGATGCCGGCATTGCTGACATCCAGCGGACGGCCGGGGTTCTACTTCCGCGTCCTAAGGGAAGGGGAGGTGGGTGCCGGCGACGAAATCGTGAAGGTGGGCGAGGCGAACGAGCGAATGACCGTCGCCGAGATCAATGCGCTGCTCTATTCGCCCGATCACGCGCGTGACCGATTGGAGCGCGCCTTGCGCATCGAGGCGCTTTCGCCTGGATGGCGATCGTCGTTTGAGGCATTGCTGCAGAGCCAAACGACTGCTGCGGGGAGCGGAAACGCGGGGCTCGCGCCGGCAGCAGCTTTGCATCCGGTTGCACCGGGATTTCGGCCACTCGCCGTGGCGGCGATCGATCAGGAGTCCGCGGACGTCCTCTCGCTGTCGATGCAGGATCCGCATGGTCAGCCGCTGCAACTGGCCTTGCCAGGTCAGTACCTCGTCTTACGTCTTCGACCGACCGACGGCCCGCCACTCTTTCGCAGCTACTCCCTCTCGGGTCCTCTCTCGACGGAGCGCTATCGGATCAGCGTAAAGATCGAGCCGAATGGGGTGGCCGGAACCTACCTGCGGAAGCATCTCCAGGTGGGCGATGTGCTCGACGTCAGCTCGCCGCGTGGAAGCTTCATTCTGCAGTCCGGGGAGCGGCCCGTGGTGTTGCTCAGCGCGGGAATCGGAGCGACGCCTGTTCTGGCGATGCTGCACGCGCTGGCGGAGGCCCGCTCGACACGGCAAGTCGTGTGGCTGCACGCGGCTCGCGACCGACAGCATCATCCATTTGCCGCCGAAGTCCGCCGCCTCATGCTCGGGCTCACCCGCGGCCGCAGCTATGTTAGCTACAGCAGACCGGGCTCGGGCGATAAGATCGGCGAGGACTTCGACGCGACCGGTCATCTGTCGCAATCGATCTTTGACGAGGTCGGCGTTCCGCGAGAGGCGGAGGTCTACCTCTGCGGCCCGGCCCGGTTCATGGCGGACATGAAAACCGCGCTCGCGTCATTTGGCGTGCCGCCGGAGCGCCTTCACGTCGAAATTTTCAATGGCAGCGAGTCGATGACTCCCGGCATCGTCGGCGCACCGATGCGTGCGCCTCATCCACCGGAGGACGACGCCAACACCGGTCCGCTGGTATCGTTCGCGCGAAGCGGCGTTGCCGCACACTGGAAAGCGTCGGCGTATCAGAGCATCTTGGAGCTGGCCGAGGCGTGCAACGTGCCGGTTCGTTGGTCGTGCCGGACCGGTGTTTGTCACAACTGTGAAAGCGGCCTGGTTTCAGGCGCGGTCGCCTATGGACCGGAACCGCTCGATAAGCCTGCTGACGGCAACGTTCTGGTTTGCTGCTCACGACCGATCGGCGATGTCGTTGTCGATTTTTGAGTCCGCGGTTCCATCGCGCTGCGGAGTCCATGGCGGATCTGGTCTCAGATAGCCGATGAGGCAGCAGATGCAGATTCCGAGGCCGACGAGCGGATATCTCAAGGCCACGACGGCAGACACACCGAAGAGGCACAATGTCGCCAGCGACCGCACGCGCATGATCCTGCGCACCTTTGGTGGAATCTTCCCGTCGGGGGTCCGATCGATGAGCTCCCAGATCAGCGCGATGTAGGTCGCGTTCACCAGGAAGAAAACGGCCGCGTAGAACGCCACCGGCTGCGGCGCGAGTTCGCTCACTGCCATCCAGGCCGTGGAGAGGGGAAGCAGCGACATCGAAAACAGGTGCGCGAAATTGAACCACAACAGGCTCGGCGTGGCCTCATCGGCGTAGCGCATCAGGTAGTGGTGATTGGCCCAGACAATGGCGATGAAGAGGTAACTGACGGCATAGCTTAGCCACGTCGGCCAGAGAGCCAGCAACGCCTCGAAAGTGGGCCGCTCCGGCGGTCTCAATTCCAAGACCAGCACTGTGATGAGCACGGCGAACACGCCGTCCGAGAACGTGCTCAGTCGCTCCGGTGTCGCTCTACGCAGCACGCTCGCGCCCTCCGATCTCGCGAAGGGGGCGAGGTTTGCAGAGCGAAGTATTTGCGTCAATCGGCCGGCAGACGCTAGGGCGCTGGTATTCGAGCTTGTGTTCGAAAACCTCTCGGATCGCTCAAACCTTGAAGTAACCCGGCTGGCCGATGTCGGCGATCAAGTTAGCCCCCGTGGGCGTCCAGCCCAACCGCTGCTGCGTCAACGCGCTGGAGGCCGGCATGTCCAAACCGGCGAACATTGCCAGTGGCCCGTAATAATCGGCCGCCTCTTCTTTCTTGATCGAAACAACCGGCACATTCAACGCGCGGCCGATCACTTCGATGACTTGGCGCATGGGTACGCCTTCTTCGCCAACAGCGTGGTAAATTCCGTCTACCGCGCCCTTCTCCAACGCAAGCCGGTATAGGCGGGCGACATCCTGCCTATGCGCCGCAGCCCAGCGTTCGGCGCCTTCGCCGACATAGGCGGCGGCGCCTTTTTGACGCGCGAGCTCGAGCAGATAAGTGATCAGCCCAGCTTTTCCGTCGGCGCCATGCACTTGCGGCAGGCGTATCGCCATCGCGCGCACGCCACGCGACGCATAGGCCAAACCGGCCTGCTCGGATACGCGCGGAACATGCGGGCTTGAATCGCGTCGCATATCTTCGGTGATCACCACACCTGGCGCGATGAGGCCCGTTCCCGAGGTCACGATGAAAGGCTTGTTCGTGCCAGCCAGCACGTCGCCCATGGCTTCGATGGCGGCCTTGTCGATCGCGCCATTCTCCGCGAATTTCGTGAAATCATGGATGAAGGCCAGATGGATCACGCCGTCCGAATCCCTTGCGCCGCGCTTCAGGCTTTCCAGGTCCTGCAGCGAGCCGCGATGAACCTCCGCGCCTAGTTTCTCGAGCGTCTGGACGTTCGCTTCAGAGCGCGCGAGGCCGACAACCTGATGCCCGTTTGCGATGAGTTCTTTTGTAGTTTCGGTGCCGATAAATCCGGCGGCGCCGGTGACGAATACGCGCATGAGAAGCACTCCCTGTTCAGAATGCCGGGATATTGCTAAGCTGATCATTCGGGTAAAGTAGTGAGATTATACAGGTATAATCGCTAACAGGATGACGGACGCGAACTCGCTCGGGGCTTATCTCAAGGATCGTCGCGCTAAGCTCGATCCTGCGGCATTCGGCTTTCCGCTAAGGCGGCGGCGAACGCCGGGACTTCGGCGCGAAGAAGTGGCGCAGCGCGCGAATGTAAGCGCCACATGGTACACTTGGCTGGAGCAGGGGCGCGGCGGCGCGCCTTCCGCCGATGTGCTGGATCGCATTGCTCGCGCCATGATGCTGACCGACGTCGAGCGCGAACATCTGTTTCTGCTCGGCCTGGGCCGGCCACCCGAAGTCCGCTATCACGCGCCCGAAGGTATCTCACCCCGTCTGCAACGCGTGCTCGATACGCTGGAGTACAGTCCCGCTTTTATTCGCACGGCGACATGGGATTTGATCGCTTGGAACAGGGCCGCCGCGACGGTGCTCACCGACTACAGCAAACTGCCGGATGGGCAGCGCAATGTTCTGCGCATGATGTTCCGCGATAGCCGCGTGCGCGCAGCGCAGTCCAACTGGCAAAGTGTTGCGCGCTATGTGGTGGCGTCCTTCCGCGCGGACGTGGCGCGCGCCGGTGCGGCGCGCAATGTGCAATCGCTGGTCGATGAACTCTGCGCGACAAGCCCCGAATTCGCGGCAATGTGGCGTGACAACGACGTGCAAGGGCATGGCGATGGCGTGAAAGTCCTGCATCATCCCACCGCGGGACCACTCTCGATGGAGTTTTCTGCTTTCGCCGTCGATGGCCGGCCCGACCTCAATATGGTGATCTACAATCCTGCAACGCCCGCGGACGCGGACAAGATCCGCGCGCTTCTGAAGTCTCCGCCGAAGTAGGCGCGCTCCCGACGGACTCGATCTCAGCGGTAGCGAAAGGTGCGCGTTGGCTGGTTGAACAAGCGATTCGATAGGCGACGGTGTGACTTCCGTTTCGCGTCAAAGCGGCAAGGTTCAGAGCGAACGGTTTCCGGTTTGCGTCTCAAAGCAGACGCCGGCGTTTATGCGTGCCGCCCTAATCGAATTCGAGCACGTCGGCGGCTGCGAGGCGGCCGGGGGTGCGGTGGAAGAGATCGCGATCGATGACCGCGCACAGCTTTGGCGCCGGCAGCTTGTCGCCGCCGCGCATCAGGTTCTTGATCTCGAAATGGCCGTCTTCGCAGATCGTCTTGAGCGAGGCGATGATGCGGCTGATCCGGCCGTCTTCGCCAAATGGCAGGAGCAGCCGCTCATAGGCGACCGGCCGTCCGTAGATGTCGTCGACATGTGCGATCGTGTAGACCGGCAGGCCGCGCGCGATGCATTCGTGGTAGACTGGCATAATGATCGGTGCGAGGCGCGGGCCCAGATAGTCGTCGAGAGCGCGGCCCTTTCCGGTGTGCCCGTAGGCATGCGCCATCCGCGTGCCCTCGCTCTGGATCGTCAATCGCGGCGGCTGCGGTTCGGCTTCGACCGCGTAGTGGACGAGGTCGAGCCTCTCATCCTCTAATCGTTCCGGCTCATATTCATCGACGCGGGGCGTCGATTGGTCACGGGCATAAAGCCTGAGCCAGGTGTTCAGCAGATCGCGCTGCCGGATCGATTTAATGATCGATGAATTGGCGCTCTCGAATTCCAAGGTCGAAAATCCGTCCCAGGACCAGATGGCCGGAGCATCGGCTTGATCGGGAAATATTCTATGAAGGCTTGGCTGCGCAGTAAAACACCGTTAATGGCGACTTTCCGAAGCGATAAATCGGGCGTGGCCGCAATTGGACTATTGGAGCAGGCGGAACCGGTACCGGTGCGTCCACAGTGCTCTGCTTTCCACCTTGCCTAACCCTTGTCGCATCGGCATATTCCGCCGCCGGAGGCGGCGGTCCGGGATGGTTTTCCGGGGTCGCGGAAAACCAACCGGATCAGGAAAAGATTGGCCGCGCTCGCAATCGCAGCGAGGCCGACGGGGGAAATTGTTTGGCCGACGAGTTCATTCTCGAGACCCACGGATTGACCAAGGAATTCGCGGGTTTCTTTGCCGTACGCGACGTCGCATTGAAAGTGCGTCGCGGCAGCATCCATGCGTTGATCGGGCCCAACGGGGCCGGCAAGACGACATGCTTCAACCTGCTGACAAAATTCCTAAAGCCGTCTGCCGGCCGGATTGCATATAAGGGGCAGGACATCACCGCGATGCCGCCGGCCGATGTCGCGCGTCTCGGATTGGTGCGCTCGTTTCAGATCTCGGCGGTTTTCCCGCATCTGACTGCGCTGGAGAATGTTCGCGTCGCTTTGCAGCGCCAACACGGCAATTCCTTCGATTTCTGGCGCTCGAAAAGCGTGCTCGACCGCTACAACGCCCGCGCGCTGGAGCTGCTCGACGATGTCGGCCTGAGCGAGTTCGCCAACATTCCCGCCGTCGAGATGCCCTATGGCCGCAAGCGCGCCCTGGAGATTGCAACGACGATCGCGCTCGACCCGGAGATGATGTTGCTGGACGAGCCGATGGCCGGCATGGGCCATGAGGACATCGACAAGATTGCCGCCTTGATCAAGCGCATCTCCGCGAAATACACCATCCTGATGGTCGAACATAACCTCTCGGTGGTGGCGAATCTTTCCGACATCATCACCGTGTTGACGCGAGGGCAGGTGCTCGCGGAGGGCCATTATGCCGACCTCTCCAAGGACGAGCGCGTGAAGGAAGCCTATCTGGGAGCCGGTCATGCCTGAGCTGAAAATGGCTGAAGCTCCGGCCGCAAAGCCTGCGGCCGCGCCGGTGTTGGCTGTGAAGGACCTCCAGGCCTGGTATGGCGAGTCCCACATCCTGCACGGCATCAATTTTCAAGTGAATGCCGGTGAGGTGGTCACGCTGCTCGGGCGCAACGGCGCCGGCAAGACCACCACGCTGAAGTCGGTGATGGGGATCATCGGCAAGCGCTCCGGTTCGATCCGCTTCGAGAATCAGGAGATCATCCGCGCGCCCTCCGACAGGATCGCGCGGATGGGCATCGCTTTCTGTCCGGAGGAGCGCGGCATTTTCTCGAGCCTGGACGTTCGCGAAAACCTGCTGCTGCCGCCGACCGTGCGCCCCGGGGGCCTCTCGCTTGACCAGATCTTCGACCTATTTCCGAATTTGAAGGAGCGTCTCACCAGCCAGGGCACCAAGCTGTCCGGCGGCGAGCAGCAGATGCTCGCGATTGCGCGCATCCTGCGCACCGGCGCGCGTTTCCTGATGCTGGACGAACCGACCGAGGGGCTCGCGCCGGTCATCATCCAGCAGATCGGCCATACTATCGCGCGGCTCAAATCGGAGGGCTTTACCATTCTGCTGGTCGAGCAGAATTTCCGTTTCGCGTCGACGGTCGCTGACCGGTATTACATTGTCGAGCACGGCAAGGTGATCGACGGTTTTGCCAATTCGGAGCTCTCCGCCAACATGGACAAGCTCCACACTTATCTCGGCGTCTGAATTGCCGACCTCAAGAAAAGCAAGAAGGACCACAATCATATGAAGAACAGGATTTCGGCGCTGCTGCTTGGCACCGCCCTGGCGTTCGCTACGGCTGGCCTCGCGCTTGCGCAGGACAAGACCGTCAAGATCGGTGCGCTCTCCGACCAGTCCGGGCTCTATTCAGATCTCGGCGGGCCCGGCTCGACGCTTGCGGCGCAGATGGCGGTTGAGGACTCCGGGCTGCTCGCCAAGGGCTGGAAGATCGACGTCATTTCCGGGGATCACCAGAACAAGCCCGACATCGGCTCCACCATTGCGCGGCAGTGGTTCGACGTCGACAAGGTCGACATCATCGTCGACGTGCCGAATTCCGGCGTGGCGCTTGCTGTCAACAACGTCGTCAAGGAGAAGAACGGCGTCTACATCAACTCCGGCGCGGCGACCTCGGACCTGACCAACGCGCAGTGCACGCCGAACACGGTGCATTGGACCTACGACACTTACATGCTGGCGCATTCCACCGGACAGGCGCTGGTGAAATCCGGCGGTGACACCTGGTTCTTCCTCACCGCCGACTACGCCTTCGGCGCCGCGCTGGAGCGCGACACGACGGCCGTCATCACCGCCAATGGCGGCAAGGTGCTCGGCAGCGTCAAGCATCCGCTCAACACCTCGGACTTCTCGTCCTTCCTGCTGCAGGCGCAATCGTCCAAGGCCAAGATCATCGGCCTTGCCAATGCGGGCGGCGACACCACCAACTCGATCAAGCAGGCGGCTGAATTCGGCATCGTCTCCGGCGGCCAGAAGCTGGCGGCGCTGCTGTTGTTCCTCACCGACGTCAAGGCGCTCGGGCTCGATGTCGCGCAAGGCCTGAACTTCACCGAGACCTTCTATTGGGACATGAACGACCAGACCCGGACGTTCGCCAAGCGTTTCGGCGAGCGTTCGAAGAACCACGCCATGCCGTCCATGGTCCAGGCCGGCGTCTATGCGGGCCTGCGTCACTATTTCAAGGCGCTGGAAGCGCTTGGCGGCAATCCGCACGACGGCGTCAAGGTCGTGGAGAAGATGAAGTCGATCCCGACCGAGGACGATCTGTTTGGCAAGGGCGAAATCCAGCCGAACGGCCGCGCCATCCATCCGGCGTACCTGTTCGAGGTGAAGAAGCCTTCGGAATCCAAGGGGCCCTGGGATTTCTACAAGCTGGTCGCCACCGTTCCGGCCGACCAGGCGTTCACGCCGCTTTCCGAAAGCAAGTGCGCGCTGCTCAAGAAGTAACTATCATCGCCCGCCGGCGGTGAAGCCGGCGGGCTCCATTTGGGGGGAGGGGGGCGAAGGCCAACGCGATGCAGGCTCTCTACGCACAGCTACTTGTGGGACTGATCAACGGCTCGTTTTACGCGCTGCTCAGCCTGGGGCTTGCCGTGATCTTCGGCATGCTCAACATCATCAATTTCGCCCATGGCGCGCTCTACATGATGGGCGCCTTCTGCGCCTATTTCCTGCTCAACATCGCCGGCATCAACTATTGGTGGGCGCTGCTCATCGCGCCCATCGTGGTCGGCATCTTCGGCATGATCCTGGAGCGGACCATGCTGCAATGGCTGTCCGGGCTCGACCACGTCTATGGCCTGCTGCTGACCTTCGGCATCGCGCTGATCATCCAGGGCATCTTCCAGAACTATTTCGGCTCCTCCGGCCTGCCGTACCAGATTCCCGACGCGCTCCGCGGCGGCATCAATCTCGGCTTCATGTTCCTGCCGATCTATCGCGGCTGGGTGGTCGTTTTCTCGCTGGTGATATGCCTGGCCACCTGGTTCCTGATCGAGAAGACGCAGCTCGGCGCATACTTGCGCGCTGCGACCGAAAATCCGACGCTGGTACGCGCGTTCGGCATCAACGTGCCGAGGATGATCACGCTCACCTACGGCCTCGGCGTCGGGCTTGCGGCGCTCGCGGGCGTGCTGTCGGCGCCGATCAACCAGGTCCGACCGCTGATGGGCGCCGACCTCATCATCGTCGTGTTCGCGGTGGTGGTGATCGGCGGTATGGGATCGATCATGGGATCGATCATCACCGGTTTTGCGCTCGGCGTGATCGAGGGACTGACCAAGTATTTCTACCCTGAGGCTTCCAACACCGTCGTGTTCGTTCTGATGGTGCTGGTCCTGCTTGTGAAGCCGACGGGACTGACTGGACGGGCGGCCTGATATGTCAGCACTTACCGACGATACCCTGCCGGTCACGCCCCGCGCGATGCGTGACGAGATGGTTGC
Source organism: Bradyrhizobium sp. Crot121 (assembly GCF_059512385.1). Lineage (NCBI taxonomy): Bacteria > Pseudomonadati > Pseudomonadota > Alphaproteobacteria > Hyphomicrobiales > Nitrobacteraceae > Bradyrhizobium > Bradyrhizobium sp. Crot121. The sequence goes on from NZ_JCAMOR010000039.1 coordinate 35,028, forward strand.
CTTCGCCGTGATGGCGGTGCTGCTGGCCATCGTGCCGCTCACCGGCATCTATCCGTTCTTCGTGATGCAGGCGCTGTGCTTTGCGCTGCTCGCCTGCGCCTTCAACCTCTTGGTCGGCTATGGCGGCCTGCTGTCGTTCGGCCACGCGATGTTCCTGGGGACCGCCGGCTACGTCTCGGCGCATGCGCTGAAGGTGTGGGCGCTGCCGCCGGAGCTCGGCATCATCATCGGCACGGCCGCGGCCTGCGGGCTTGCCGTCATCACCGGCTACATCTCGATCCGCCGGCAGGGCATCTACTTCTCGATGATCACGCTGGCGCTGTCGCAGCTCCTCTACTTCATCTACCTGCAGGCGCCGTTCACCCATGGCGAAGACGGCATCCAGGGCATTCCGCAGGGCTTCCTGTTCGGCGTCTTCAACCTCGCCAAGCCGACAGTGCTCTATTACGTCGTGCTCGCCGGCTTCCTCGGCGGCTTCCTCCTGATCTACCGGACCATCAACTCGCCCTTCGGCGAGGTGCTGAAGTCGATCCGCGAGAACGAGCCGCGGGCGATTTCGCTCGGCTACAAGACCGACCAGTACAAGCTGCTCGCCTTCATTCTATCGGGCACGCTGGCGGGCTTTGCCGGCTCGCTCAAGGTGTTCGTGGCCCAGAACGCCTCGCTGACCGACGTGCACTGGTCGATGTCCGGCGAGATCGTGCTGATGACGCTGGTTGGCGGCCTCGGCACCATCTTCGGTCCCGTGGTCGGCGCCTTCATCATCATCGCCATGCAGCAATATCTGGCCGGTTACGGCCAGTGGGTGACCGTGATCCAGGGCGTCATCTTCGTCGCCTGCGTGCTGACCTTCCGCCGCGGCATCATCGGCGAGGTCGCGCGTTTGCTGAGGCGGTCGCTGTAGCACCATCGGCCGGCCCGCTCGATTGGAGCCCAACGCCACACTGTTGCGTTGGGCCGTCGGAGGCATCGGAGCCACGAGCTACAAAGCGGTGGATGACCCGGTTCCGCCCGCGGAGCGCTGGCCGTCCCTGTACAAAATGTTCTATGACAGTTTTGTGACAGGTGATCCCGGAGCGTCCTCCGGAAAGATGGATTTTGAGCCTATGCTGCGCTGGTTTCGAAGCTTTTTGCCCAAGGAGGAGCGGTTTTTCGACCTGTTCGCCCGGCATGCCAAGACCGCGGTCCAGTGCGCGATGGCGCTGCAGGACATGCTGAAGGGTGGGGACGAGACGCCGGTCCACTGCCAGCGCGTCAACCAGTTCGAGAACGACGCCGACAACATCACCCGCGAGGTTCTGACTGCCGTCCGCCGCACCTTCATCACCCCGTTCGACCGCGGCGACATCAAGAACCTGATCACGGCCATGGACGATGCCGTCGACCAGATGCAGCAGACCGCCAAGGCGGTGGTGCTGTTTGAGGTGCGCGCGTTCGAGCCGCCGATGCGCGAAATGGGCACTCTGATCGTCGAATGCGCCGACCTGGTCGGGCGCGCGCTGCCGCTGTTGCAGTCGATCGGCAGCAACGTCGCGATGCTGACGCAGATCACCGAGGAACTGACCAAGCTCGAGGGCCGGGTTGACGATCTCCACGACATCGGGCTGAAGGAGCTCTATCTCAAGCATCGCGACGCCAACACGATGGATTTCATCGTCGGTGCCGAGATCTACGATCACCTCGAAAAAGTCGCCGACCGCTTCGACGACGTCGCCAACGAGATCAACTCGATCGTGATCGAACAGGTCTGAGCATGATCCCGAAAAGTGGGCACCGGTTTTCCCCGCTACAAACGCGCAGCGTTTGCGCGCAGATCATGCTCAAGAAAATAAAGTAGGGCGGTTTACGTGGACGCCACGCTTGGTCTTCCGATCCTGGTGATCCTGATCGCGGTCGCCCTGCTGTTCGATTTCCTGAACGGCCTGCACGATGCCGCGAATTCGATCGCGACCATCGTCTCGACGCGCGTGCTGCGGCCGCAGTACGCGGTGTTCTGGGCGGCGTTCTTCAACTTCATCGCCTTCATGGTGTTCGGCCTGCATGTCGCCAATACCATCGGCACCGGGATCATCGAGCCCGAGGTCGTCGATGTGACCGTGATCTTCGCCGCGCTGGTCGGCGCCATCGTCTGGAACGTGATCACCTGGGCGCTCGGCATTCCCTCGTCGAGTTCGCATGCCCTGATCGGCGGCCTGATTGGTGGCGGCATGGCGAAGGCGGGGATCTCGGCGGCGGTGTGGAGCGGGCTCTCCAAGACGCTGCTCGCAATCGTGCTGTCGCCGCTGATCGGTTTCCTGCTGGCCTTGGTGCTGGTTGCGATCGTGTCCTGGCTCTCGGTGCGGTCGACGCCGTTCGCCGTCGACCGCGCCTTCCGCACCCTGCAATTCGTCTCCGCCTCGCTCTATTCGCTCGGCCATGGCGGCAACGACGCGCAGAAGACCATGGGCATCATCGGCGTGCTGCTGTATTCGCAGGGGCGTCTCGGCGAGGAGTTTCACATTCCATTTTGGGTGGTGCTGGCCTGTCAGGCGGCGATGGCGATGGGCACCCTGATGGGCGGCTGGCGCATCGTCCGCACCATGGGCCTCCGCATCACGAAGCTGACGCCGATGCAGGGTTTCTGCGCGGAGACCGGCGGGGCGGCGACCCTGTTCATGGCGACCTTCCTCGGGGTTCCCGTTTCCACCACCCACACCATCACCGGCGCCATCGTCGGCGTCGGTGCGGCGCGCCGGATGTCGGCGGTGCGCTGGAATGTCGCAAGCTCGATCGTCTATGCCTGGGTCATCACTATCCCGGCCGCGGCGGCGGTTGCGGCCGTTACCTATTGGGTGGTGTTGGCGCTGCGCTGATCAGGTCACAAGCTTGAGGCCGACAATGCCGGCCACGATCAGCCCGATGCTCGACAGCCGAAGCGCGGTGGCCGGTTCGCCGAACAGGACGATGCCGAGCATCGCCGTTCCGACCGCGCCGATGCCGGTCCACACCGCATAGGCGGTTCCGATCGGCAGTGTCTTCAGCGCGAGCCCGAGCAGGACGATGCTGCCGACCATGCTCAAAAGCGTCAGCGCCGATGGAACGAGCCTTGTGAAACCTTCGGTATATTTGAGCCCGATCGCCCAACCGATCTCCATCAGACCGGCGATGAGCAAGATAGTCCAGGCCATGACGACCCTCCTTGATAAGGCAGGGTCGTCCCCGCGGCTATTATCGCGAACAGGAAGGTCGTCCTTCCTGTGCGCGAATATGGGGCTGGCTTTGGCGCTCCGCAATCACCATATAGGCTTGATTGACACTGGTTTCCCTGCCAAACGCTCCCGCCATGTCCGACCTTGCCCTGACAGCCGAATCGCCGTCTCGTTCCCCGCTTGCCGATGAAGTGGCGCGGCGGCGCACGTTTGCGATCATCTCGCACCCGGACGCCGGCAAGACCACGCTGACCGAAAAGCTCCTCTTGTTCGGCGGCGCCATCAATCTCGCCGGCCAGGTCAAGGCCAAGGGCGAACGGCGGAACACGCGTTCCGACTGGATGAAGATCGAGCGCGAGCGCGGCATCTCGGTGGTCACCTCGGTGATGACCTTCGAGTTCCAGGACCACGTGTTCAACCTCCTGGACACGCCGGGCCATGAGGACTTTTCGGAAGACACCTATCGGACGCTGACCGCAGTCGACTCGGCGGTGATGGTGATCGACGCCGCCAAGGGTATCGAAGCCCGCACGCGAAAACTGTTCGAAGTGTGCCGCCTGCGCGACATCCCGATCATCACCTTCATCAACAAGATGGACCGCGAGAGCCGCGACACTTTCGACCTCCTGGACGAGATCGAAAAGACGCTGGCGCTTGACACCACGCCGATGACCTGGCCGGTCGGTCGCGGCCGCGATTTCATGGGCACCTATGACGTCAGGAACGGCGGCGTGCGCCTGCTCGAGGGCGGCGGCGCCAAGACCGGGCAGGCCGAGCAGATCGACATCGCCGATCTCGCCAGCCGCAATCCCAACCTCGACGTCGCCGAGATCAAGGACGAGCTCGCGCTGGTGTCGGAAGCCTGCAAGCCGTTCGAGCTCGACGCGTTCCGCGAGGGCCATCTGACGCCGGTCTATTTCGGCAGCGCGCTGCGCAATTTCGGCGTCGGCGACCTCCTGGAAGGTCTCGGTCAGTTCGCGCCGGCGCCGCGCGCGCAGGATTCCGACCTGCGCAAGGTCGAGGCATCGGAGCCGCGCATGAGCGCCTTCGTGTTCAAGATCCAGGCCAACATGGATCCGAACCACCGCGACCGCATCGCGTTCGCGCGGCTCTGTTCGGGCAAGCTCAGCCGCGGCATGAAGGCCAAGCTGGTGCGCACCGGCAAGAATATGAGCCTGTCGAGCCCGCAATTCTTCTTCGCCCAGGACCGTTCGGTGGCGGACGAAGCTTTCGCCGGCGACGTCGTCGGCATTCCCAATCACGGCACGCTGCGGATCGGCGATACGCTCACCGAAGGCGAGGAATTGACCTTCGTCGGCGTGCCGAGCTTCGCGCCGGAAATCGTCCGCCGCGTGCGGCTGACGGACGCGATGAAGGCGAAGAAATTGAAGGAAGCCTTGCAGCAGATGTCCGAGGAGGGCGTCGTGCAGGTGTTCCGCCCGCGCGACGGCGCTCCGGCCCTGGTCGGCGTGGTCGGTCCGCTGCAGCTCGACGTGCTGAAGGCACGGCTGGATGCCGAATACTCGCTGCCCGTGGAATTCGAAGTGTCCGAATTCCAGCTCGCGCGCTGGATCTCCTCCGACGACCGCAAGAAGCTGGACACCTTCGTCGCCGCCAACAATTCCGCCATCGCCGACGATGTCGACGGCGATCCCGTGTTCATGGCCAGGAACGAATTCTATCTCGGCTACACCCAGGAGCGCGCCGAGGGTATCACCTTCTCCAACGTCAAGGACGTCAAGCGGAAGGGGTAGGGGCGGCGTCGCACCGGCCGTCGTCCCCCGCGAAGGCGGGGGACCCAGTACGCCGTGGCCTCTCCGTGAAGCACGATCGTCTCTGGAATACTGGATCGCCCGATCAAGTCGGGCGATGACAGCGGTACGGGCGGAACCTCCATGCCGCGCACGCAAGGAAGTGAACGCGTGCGAGCTTGATGACGTCCCTCGCGCCCCTCATTTTCATCGAGGCGGCATCCAAAGGGCTTCTCTCATGCTGCGACGCGTCGTGATCTGCATCGCCCTCGTCGTCTTCGGAATTTCCGCGGGCCATGCCGCCGAGCGGCTTCGGCACCAGATCAACCCCGTGCCGTTCGCGCATACGCCCTGCAGCGTGCTCGAGGAAGGACCCTGCACGCCGTCCTATTGCGGCGTGTTTAGCACTTGGCCGTGCATCCCCGAGATGAACTACCCCTATGGCGAGAACCTGCAGCTCACGATCATGACGGTGCCGCCGCAGGATCAGGCGGCCAAATACAAGAAGCCTGATCACGATCTCGATACCATCGGCGATCTCTTCCAGGCGCTGCGCTCCTGTTGGACGCCGCCGCCGGCCGACGACGGGCGTGAGGGCATGCAGATGTCGGTCCGTTTCAGCTTCAAGCGATCCGGCGAGATGATCGGAGCGCCGCGCATGACGTTCGCCACCTCAGGCGTTCCCGCGGATACCCGCACCACCTACCTGAACGCGATCGACGCCTCGCTGAAAGGCTGCCTGCCGCTCAAATTCACTAGCGGCCTCGGCGGCGCGCTCGCCGGCCGCCCGATCGCGATCCGCTATGTCGACAACCGCGAATTGGGCAAGCGGGCGGAGAAGCCGTAAGCCCCTGACCGTCGTCATTGCCGGGCTTGACCCGGCAATCCATCCCTCAAGAGAATCATTATTGTCCGCTGCGCGGAAGATGGATACGCGGGTCAAGCCCGCCTATGACGCGCGGAGGGTCGATGCCAAGGGCTCGCCCATTTTGGCGCATTGCACTCCATGCGGCTAAAATGATACGCGAGGCTCAATAACCGCACCACGCCGAGGGAGGGACATCGTGGGACTGCTGGTGATGATCCTGGGACTGATCCTGTTCTTCGCCGTCCACACGCTCACGACCCAGCGCGGCTTGCGCGCGCGCTGCATCGATGCAATGGGCGAGGGCGGCTACAAGATCGCCTATTCGGTGGTCTCTGCGGTCGGGCTCGCGCTGATCATCTGGGGATTTGCCCGTTATCGCGCGACGGGTTGGATTGACGTCTGGTATCCGCCGACATTCCTGAAGCACATCACCATCGCGCTGATGCTGCCCGCCGTGATCCTGGTGGTGGCCTCCTACATCCGCGGCCGCATCTACACGACGCTGAAACATCCGATGCTCGCCGGCATCAAATTATGGGCGGCGGCGCATCTGCTCGCCAATGGCGATCTCGGCTCGATCATCCTGTTCGGCTCGTTCCTGGCCTGGGCAGTATTTGACCGCATCTCGCTGAAACATCGCACTGACGCCGGCGGCCCGCCTATTCCGGTCGGCGGTGCCGGCAATGATGCGATCGCGGTCGCAGTCGGCGTCATTGCCTATGTCGCACTGGCCTTCGCGTTCCATCCGGTCGTGATTGGCGTTCCCGTCGTTGGAGCTTAACAATGTCCGTACAATCAGCCATCAAGCGCAAGACCGCACCCGATATCCGTGCCCGCAAGAACGGCGAGCCGATTGTGATGCTGACGTCGTATCACGCGCATACCGCGGCGCTGGTCGACCGCTACTGCGACGTCATCCTGGTCGGCGATTCTCTCGGCAACGTCATGCATGGGCTCGAGACTACTGTGCCCGTCACGCTGGAGATGATGATCCTGCAGGGGCGCGCTGTGATGCGCGGCTCCGAGCGCGCGCTTGTCGTAGTGGACATGCCGTTCGGCTCCTATGAGGCGTCAAAGGAGCAGGCGTTTCATTCCGCGGTGCGGATCTTGAAGGAGACCGAGTGCGGCGCGGTGAAGCTCGAAGGCGGCGCTCGCATGGCCGAGACCGTGGCGTTCCTGGCCGAGCGCGGCATTCCCGTGATGGGCCATATCGGGCTGACGCCGCAATCGATCAACACGCTCGGCTCGTTCCGCGCGCAGGGGCGCGACGAGAGGGGCTGGGCGCCGATCGAGAACGACGCCAAGGCGATCGCGGAAGCCGGCGCCTTCTCGGTCGTGATCGAGGCCGTGGCCGAGCCGCTCGCGCGCAAGATCACGCAAGAGATCGCCATTCCCACCATCGGCATCGGCGCAAGCGCCGCCTGCGACGGCCAGGTGCTGGTGCTCGAGGACATGCTCGGACTGTCGCCGCGCACCCCGAAATTCGTCCGCCGCTACGGCAATCTCGGGCCCTCGATCGAAGCGGCCATCGAAGGCTATGCCGCCGACGTCCGCACGCGCAAATTCCCCGGGCCCGAGCATGTCTACGACATGAAAAAGAGCTAGCCAGATGGACTGGTCAGGCCATTCGATTCCGGACATGCGGCTTGAAGCGCGTTTCGGCGACCGCGTCGTGCCGGTGTTTTGCGCGCGGCCGAACAGCATCTGGGCAATGATATCGGACGCCGCCGCAAGAAACCCTGACGGCGAGGCGCTGATCTGCGGCGACAGGCGGATGAGCTGGCGCGAGGTCGTGCAGCAATCGGCGCAGGTCGCCGCCGGATTGCAGAAGCTCGGCCTGCGCGCCGGCGATCGTGTCGCGGTGCTGCTCGGCAATCGCATCGAATTCGTGCTGACGATGTTCGCCGCCGCGCATGCGGGCCTGGTGACCGTGCTGCTCTCGACCCGGCAGCAGAAGCCGGAGATCGCCTATGTCCTGGGCGACTGCGGCGCCAGGCTCCTGATCCACGAGGCGACGCTTGCCGCGCGTGTGCCGGACGCGGCCGATGTCCCCGCGCTGGAGCATCGGATTTCGGTCAGCGATGACAGCACCTCGCAATTCGCGGCGCTGCTGGACAATGCGCCATCCGAAGCGCCCGCAATGGTCGGCGAAGAGGATATCGCGATGATCCTCTACACATCAGGCACCACGGGACGGCCGAAAGGCGCGATGCTCGCGCATTGCAACGTCATCCATTCCTCGATGGTGTTCGTGTCCACCCTGAAACTCACAGCGGCGGATCGTTCGATCGCGGCCGTGCCGCTGGCGCATGTCACCGGCGCGGTCGCCAATATCACGACCATGGCTTGCTGCGGCGGCGCGCTGATCATCATGCCCGAGTTCAAGGCGGCGGAATATCTGAAGGTCGCCTCCCGCGAGCGCGTCACCTACACCGTGATGGTGCCGGCGATGTACAATCTCTGCCTGCTGCAGCCGGATTTCGACAGTTACGATCTCTCGAGCTGGCGCATCGGCGGCTTCGGCGGCGCCCCGATGCCGGTTGCGACGATCGAGCGATTGGACGCGAAATTGCCCGGACTGAAGCTCGCGAACTGCTACGGCGCCACCGAGACCACATCGCCCTCGACCCTGATGCCGGGCGAATTGACGGCTGCGCATATCGACAGCGTCGGCCTGCCGTGCCCCGGCGCGGAGATCATCGTGATGGACGGCAATCACCGCGAGCTGCCGCGCGGCGAGATCGGCGAGATCTGGATCCGCAGCGGCTCGGTCATCAAAGGCTACTGGAACAATCCGCAGGCGACCACTGAGAGCTTCACCGCCGGCTTCTGGCACTCCGGCGATCTCGGCTCAATCGACGAGCGCGATTTTGTCCGCGTGCTCGATCGCGCCAAGGACATGATCAACCGCGGCGGCCTGAAGATCTATTCCGCCGAAGTCGAGTCGGTGCTGGCAGGCCATCCCGCAGTCGTGGAGAGCGCGATCATCGCCAAGCCCTGTCCGGTGCTGGGCGAGCGCGTCCATGCGGTGGTGGTGACCCGCGACGAGGTTGGCGCAGAAGTTTTGCGCGCCTGGTGCGCCGAGCGGTTGTCCGACTACAAGGTGCCGGAAACAATGGCGATCACGCGCGACCCGTTGCCGCGCAATGCCAACGGCAAGGTGATCAAGCGACAGTTACGCGAAGCGCTGGCGGACGCCCAACCTCTCCCGTCGTCCTGCGAAAGCAGGTACCCATAACCACAGGGAGGCGTTGCGGCGCGAGCAAGCGGTTGCGGCGGAGCACATCACAAGCGACGGTAGTGATGGGCGTCATTGCGAGCGTCGCAACTGGGCTTCGATGGCCGGCTTGTCTATGACCGACCAAACCTCGACGATCTTACCTTCCCGAAATTCGTAAATAACGTTCTCGGCGAACGAAACTCGTTTCCCGTCGATCTTGAGCCCGAGAAATTCTCCTTTCGGCGTGCAGTCGAAGAGCAGGCGGCTCGACACGTAAGGCGGCTCCGCGATCAAGAGCTGGATATTGAACGAGAGGTCCGGGATCTGCTGAAAGTCATTTTCGAGCATCTGGCGATAGCCTGACAATCCAATCTGCCGGCCATTGTGGCGTACGTCATCGTTGACGAACCGTCCCAAATTCGTCCAGTCCTGCGCGTTCAAGCAGGTGATGTAGTCTCGATAGACTTTGGAGAGATATTGCGGCGTCACGACAAACCTCCCTTAACGCAGGTATCCGAGATCAATGGGTTCCATCGCTACCACGGTCACATCGCTGCCCTGCGAATGCGCTGTGGCTGTCAGGACAACCTTTACCCAGCCTGGCAGCCAAGGCATATTTCCCCAACGATTTTTAAGGGATTTCGCAAGGCGATGAACCAGGGAATCCAGCAGGTCGTTGGCGCCTATGTCAGACTGAAGAATGTGACGGCGCTGTTGGAGATGAAGGCTCACCGAAAGGAACTGCTCTCTCGGGCGCTTGACACGGATCAGTTCAGCCTCGCGCTATCACGTGATCTGTGCCGGCAGGATCTCGCCGCGATCGAAGACGGCGTCCAGGATATCTTGAAGGGTGGCACGCTGCGAGGTTACGTCGATCATATAAAGCCTCACACCATTGCTGGCTGGGCTCAGTGCGTCGACTATCCCGAAATCCCGCTTCGCGTGGAACTCTATTTTGACGGCAGGCTGGTCGGTAGCGTTCTGGCCGACCGCTATCGACAGGATCTCGAAAACGCCGATCTTGGAAGCGGCAACCACAGTTTCCAATTCAAACCCGATCAACACGCTTTCCTTGCGGCAGAACTGATCGAGGTTGCGGCGCCGGATGGCAAGCTCCTTCACGGGGGAACGTTGAAGCGGACAACTGCGGCGAGTGCAGACCCGCCGCTGCTCGCGCTCAATCCTTCACCGTAACCGATCTGCCCGGCTTTAGAGCATGATCCGGAAAAGTGGGTACCGGTTTTCCCTCGCGACAAACGCGAAGCGTTTGCGCGGAGATCATGCTCAAACAAAAAGATAGAGCGAGATGATGATTCGAAGAAAAATCATCACGCTCTAGGCTCTCCGGGAGCAGGCAGCCTTCCACCGTTAACGCTTTGATCCGCCTCGCTTTGCCTTGCCACCGCCATATCATTAAGGTAACGCCGCCGCGATGTGGGGATCGGGCGCGCCTGCCGCCTGAGCGTTTTGCTTCGCCCTCCGGGGATGGGATAGCCTTAAGTGTCTGAATTATTTAGTGAAGTCGACGAGGAACTACGTCGCGAGCAGCTCAAGAAGCTGTGGGACAAGTATTCGCTTCTGATCATTGCGGTCGCGATTCTGATCGTCGCCGGCGTCGGCGGCTGGCGCGGCTACGAATACCTCCAGGGCCAGAAGGCGGCCGAGGCGGGGGCCGCATTCGACCGGGCTGTCGAGCTGTCCGAACAGAACAAGCGCGCCGAGGCGGAGGCCGCTTTCGCCGACCTGGCTGCGAAGGCGCCGGCCGGTTACCGGGTGCTGGCGCGACTGCGGCTGGCTGCCGAAATCGCAGCCCGCGACCCGCAGGCGGCCGCGAAGATGTATGACGAGATCGCGGCCGACCGCAGCGTCGGTGTGGCGGATCAGGACCTGGCGCGGATCCGGGCCGCGCAATTGCTGCTGGAAACCGCGACCTACCAGAACATGCTGCAGCGGCTCGAGCCCGCCACCGCGGCGAACTCGACCTTCCGTCACACCGCGCGCGAATTGCTGGCATTGTCGGCCTACCGCGCCAATGATGCGGCCGCGGCGCGGCAGTGGCTCGACCTGATTGCCAACGATGCCGAGACGCCGCCGAGCCTGCGCTCGCGCGCCGAGGCGCTGCAGGCGCTCTTGCCGCCTGTCGCCAAGAGCTGATTGAGAGGCTAACGAGTTGAGTGAGGGATTGCCCATGCGCCGCTCGCAACGTCTGATCGCAGCCGCTGTCGCCATTGCGCTTTGCAGCGTGCTGGCCGGCTGCGGGGGCGGCGGCCTCTCCAATTTCGACCCGTCGGACCTGCTCGATTTCCTCGACACCAAGAAGAAGCTGCCGGGTGAGCGCAAGCCGGTGTTTCCGGATGGCGTGCCGGGCCTTGAGCAGGGCGTGCCGAAGGAGCTCTACAAGGGCTCGCAGCAACAGCAGATCGATGAGCAGAACGCGCAGGCTGCCGCCGCCGCTGCTCCGCCGCCACAGCCTCCGCCGGAGCAGGCGAAGTCGAAGCGGTCGGCCAAGGGCAGGGCGGCTGCCGCGAGCACGGCGCCCGCAGCCGAGCCGGCCGCCGCCGATCCCAATGCCGCACCGTCCGAGGAGGGCGCATCCGCTGCGCTGCCGCCGGAGCCGAAGGCGAAGAGGATGGCGCGCAAGCGCACCACCGCGCCGCCGCCCGATCAGACGACGGCCCAACCGGCCGCTCAGCCGGAACCCGCACAGCCCACGCAGCAATCCTCCGCACCATTCCCGGCTCCAATGCCGAGCGGCAGTTTTACGCGCTAGTTCCTGCTAGACTCTATTGACCGACACGCGTTTCCGCGAACAGCGCTTTGATGATCCATGTCCTTTACGATCGCCATCATCGGCCGGCCCAATGTCGGAAAGTCGACGCTGTTCAACCGTCTGGTCGGGCAGAAGCTCGCGCTGGTCGATGACGAGCCCGGCGTAACGCGCGACCGCCGCGAGGGGCAGGCGCGGCTTGGCGATCTCGAATTCACCATCATCGATACCGCCGGTCTCGACGAGGGCGCCAAGGGCTCGCTGACTGCGCGCATGCAGGAGCAGACCGAAACCGCGATCGGCCTTGCTGACGCGCTGATGTTCGTGATCGACGCGCGGGTGGGGCTGACGCCGACCGACCGCGCCTTCGCCGATTTCGCCCGCCGCGCCAACAAGCCCGTGGTGCTTGTCGCCAACAAGGCCGAGGGCAAACATGGCGAGCTCGGCGCGATGGAATCCTACGCGCTGGGCCTTGGCGATCCCGTGCAGATTTCCGCCGAGCACGGCGAGGGCATGGGCGAGCTTTATGACGCGCTGAGCGTGCTGATGCCGGCGCCCGCTGAAGACGACGACCTCGAGGATGATGCGCCTGAAACCGAGGAGGACGTCGCCAAACGTCCGATCCGCGTCGCCATCGTCGGCCGCCCCAACGCCGGCAAGTCGACGCTGATCAATCATCTCCTTGGCGAGGAGCGGCTCTTGACCAGTCCGGAAGCCGGCACAACGCGGGACTCCATTGCGGTCGAGATCAACTGGCAGGGCCGCGACTTCCGCCTGTTCGATACCGCGGGCTTGCGGCGGCGGTCGCGGATCGAAGAGAAGCTTGAGAAGCTCTCAGTCGCCGACGCGTTGCGCGCAGTGCGCTTCGCCGAAGTCGTCGTGCTGATGATGGACGCGCAGAACAAGTTCGAGGAGCAGGACCTGCGCATCGCCGATCTGGTCGAGCGCGAGGGCCGCGCGATCGTGCTCGCGGTCAACAAATGGGACCTGGTCGAGCGTAAGCCGAACCTGATCTCGGGCCTCCGCGCCGATGCTGATCATTGGCTGCCGCAGGTGAAGGGCGTGCCCATCGTTGCGGTGTCCGGGCTGATGGGCGAGGGCGTCGATCGCCTGATGAAGGCGATCGAGGAGGCCTATGCCACCTGGAACAAGCGCGTTCCCACCGCCGCGCTCAATCGCTGGTTCGAGCAGGCGATCGCGGCCAACCCGCCGCCCGCCGTCTCCGGCCGCAGGTTGAAGCTGAACTACATCACCCAGAACAAGGCGCGGCCGCCAAGCTTCGTGCTGTTCTGCTCGCGCGCCGACGCCGTGCCGCAATCCTATTTGCGCTATCTCACCAACTCGCTGCGCGAGACCTTTGACCTGCCGGGCACGCCGGTGCGGATCACGCTGCGCGAAAAAGCCAATCCGTTCGCCCACAAGCGCAAGCGGCCGTCATGAGCGAAGAGGCGGCCGTCATCGATGCTCCGCCGAGGCGGAGCGGCGCCGCGATCTTCATCTTCGGCACCGTCCTGCTCGACATGCTGGCGCTCGGCGTTGTCATTCCGATCCTGCCGAAACTGATCGAGGGTTTCGTCGATAATGATACCGCGAGCGCCGCGCGCATCTTCGGCCTGTTCGGCACCGCCTGGGCGTTGATGCAATTACTCTTCTCGCCGATCCTCGGCGGATTGTCCGACAGGTTCGGGCGGCGTCCGGTGGTGCTATTGTCGAACTTCGGTCTCGCCGCCGACTATGTGCTGATGGCGCTGGCGCCATCGCTGGTCTGGCTGTTCATCGGCCGCCTGATTTCGGGCATCACCTCGGCGAGCGTCTCGACCGCCTTTGCCTACATCACCGACGTCACCGCGCCGGAGCAGCGCGCCACCATGTTCGGCAAGATCGGCGTCGCCTTCGGTGCCGGTTTCATCCTGGGGCCGGCGCTTGGCGGTCTGCTCGGCGGCTTCGATCCGCGATTGCCGTTCTGGGTTGCGGCGGGCTTGAGCTTTGCCAACGGACTCTATGGCCTCTTGATCCTGCCGGAGTCGCTGCCGCGAGAGCGGCGTTCGCCGTTCCGCTGGAAGAGCGCCAATCCGGTCGGCGCGTTGCATCTATTGGGCTCGGACCGCGTGCTCGCAGGGCTCTCGCTGGCGAATTTCTTCGCGCAGCTCGCCCATGTCGTGCTGCCCTCGACCTACGTGCTCTATGCGACCTATCGCTACGGCTGGGACACCGCCACCGTCGGCGCGACGCTCGCGCTGGTCGGCCTCTGCCAGATGATCGTGCAGGGCGCGGCGATCGGCCCGATCGTCAAGCGCTTCGGCGAGCGGCGGGCACTGTTGTTCGGCCTCGCCTGTGGCGCGATCGGCTTTCTGATTTTCGCGAGCGCGCCGACCGGAGCGCTGTCCTGGTTCGGCATTCCCGTGATGGCGCTGTGGGGCGTCGCGGGCGCGGCAATCCAGGCGTTGATGACGCAGCTTGTTGCGCCCGACCAGCAGGGCCAGCTCCAGGGCGCCACCACCAGCGTGCAGAGCGTGTCCCAGCTCGTGGGTCCCTTCCTGTTCACGCTGACATTCGCGTATTTCATCGGCACAAGCGCGCCGTTCAAATTGCCGGGCGCGCCGTTCTTCCTCGCAGCAGCATTGTTGCTGCTGGCGCTATTGGTTGCGTCGCTGACGCTCGCGAGGAAAGCGCAGGCTTCGTAGGGTGGGCAAAGCGCAGCGTGCCCACCATCGCGAGCACAGCAGGCGATGGTGGGCACGGCGCTTCGCGCCTTTGCCTACCCTACGCATCACGCCATTACTTCTTCACCAGCGGGCACTCGCTGGCTTCGAGCGGCTTGGCCGCGTCTTCCGGCGCGATGGTGGCGATCAGCTTGTAATAGTCCCAGGGATATTTGGACTCTTCCGGCTTCTTCACCTCGAACAGATAGGCCGGGATGATGCGGCGGCCGTCGATGCGCAGCGGGCCCTTGCCGAACAGGGGATCGTCGGTCGGCAGTTCCTTCATCTTGACGACGGTCTTGGCGCCGTCATGCGGGTTGCCGCCCATCGCTTCCAGCGCCTTCAGATAATGCAGGGTGGCCGCGTAATTGCCGGCGACCGTCATCGACGGCATCATGCCCTTCGGCGACACCTTGGCGAAACGCTTCGACCATTCGCGGGTCTTGTCGTTCAAATCCCAGTAGAAGGATTCCGTAAACGTCAGGCCCTGCGCGGTCTTCAGGCCGAGCGAATGCACGTCGGTGATGAACAGCAGGAGTGCCGCAAGCTTCTGGCCGCCGGAGACGATGCCGAATTCCGACGCCTGCTTGATCGAGTTCGTGGTGTCACCGCCGGCATTCGCGAGCCCGACCACCTTCGCCTTCGACGACTGCGCCTGCAGCAGGAAGGAGGAGAAGTCGGAGGTGTTGAGCGGATGCTTCACGCTGCCGAGCACCTTGCCACCATTGGCGAGAACGACCGCGGTGGTGTCGCGCTCCAGCGCATGGCCGAAGGCGTAGTCGGCGGTCAGGAAGAACCAGCTGTCGCCGCCGGCCTTGGTCAGCGCCTTGCCGGTGCCGTTGGCGAGCATGTAGGTGTCGTAGGTATAGGAGATGGTGTTCGGCGTGCACGCCTTGCCGGTGAGATCGGCGGTGGCCGCGCCCGAGTTGAGCAGCACCGCGTTCTTCTCCTTGACGAGGTTGCTGACCGCGAGCGCGACGCCCGAGTTCGGCGTGTCGACGATGACGTCGACCTTCTCATTGTCGATCCACTGCCGGGCGATGTTGACGCCGACATCAGGCTTGTTCTGGTGATCGCCGCTCAGCACCTCGATCTTCCAGCCCTTGTTGCGCAGGCCGGAATCCTCGACCGCCATGTTGACCGCGGCGACCGAATTGGCGCCGCCGATGTCGGCGTAAAGGCTCGACATGTCGTTCAACACGCCGATCTTGACGGTTTTGTCTTGAGTTTTGTCTTGGGCGAAAGCCGGGGTCGCAAGACCCAATCCGGCGCAAGCGAATAGCGCGGCGTAGCGCCGCGCGCGCGTCGTTTTCATGTGTTCCCTCCTGTTAATGCCGGCGCGGCCCTCTTTTTTGGGGCCTTTCACCAGCGGCGCGGTCGGGGGTGACCCGATCCTCGGGTTCCCGCTTATCCTGTCTCGCGCCTTCCGGCAATGCGCTTATCGTAGCGCATCGGAGCTCAGTTTGAATTTCTGGATGCGCTTGGCGTTGTCGACCTCGGCCGTATAGACGTTGCCCTTGGCGTCGACGGCCATGGCGTGGACCCAGTGGAATTGCCCGGCATTGCGGCCGCTGCGGCCGAAACTGCCGACGACCGTGCCATCGTCGCGCCTGATGATCCGGATCTCGTTGTTCTCGCCGTCGGCGCTCAAGAGATAGGTTTGGTTCGGATCGGGCCAGAGCGCGATGTCCCATACCGCGCCGTTGCCGAGCGTGTTCTTTTCAAAGAACCACTCTTTGACGAAAGTGCCGTCCTTCTTGAATACCTGGATACGGTTGTTGATGCGGTCGCATACATAGACCAGCCCGTCACCCGCGAGCTTCACGCAATGCACGGGATTGCCGAATTGTTGGGCAACCGGCGCCTTGGGATCATAGGCGGCCTGCTTGTCGTCATCCGGCTTGTTGCCATAGGCGCCCCAGTGCCGCTTGTAGGCGCCGCTCGTGGCGTCGAACACGATCACGCGGCGGTTGCCGTAACCATCGGCGACGTAGATCTCGTTGGCCGCCTTGTCGATCGCGGTCTCCGCGGGCTTGCCGAGCTGGGTGGTGTCGTTAGAGCCTTTGCTCGGCGCGATCTTGCCGATCTGGGAGACGAACTTGCCGTCGAGCGTGAATTTCAGGATCGCGTTGTCATTGTCGGCATTGCCGCCGACCCAGACGAAGCCGCGCTCGTCGACCTCGATGCCGTGCTCGCGGCCGACCCATTCATAGCCTTCGCCGGGCCCGCCCCAGGCGCGCAACAGATTGCCGTCGGCGTCGAACTCGAGCACCGGCGGTGCGGGGACGCAGCATTTCGAACGCGGCGGATTGAGCGTTGCGCCTTTCTCGTCATCGGTCAGCGAGCGCGGGCGATGGATCACCCAGATATGGCCCTGCCAATCCACGGTGATGCCGCCGACCTGTCCGAGGATCCAATTGTTCGGCAACGGCTTCGGCCAGGCTGCATCGACCGCGAAGGTCGGAATGTCGCCGGCATGCGACGGCGCCGACAGGCAGAAGCAGGCGATGCAGCTTAAGATGAATCCGAAAAGGGTGCGCGCGCGATTGAGCCTCGCCGTCATGGTTGCCTCCCGAGATTTTTCTTGGCGGTTTGCCCGCTCAGGTAGCAGTCAATCGCGCCGAGGGAGTTGAGTCAATCGCCCGTCATTGCGAGCGGAGCGAAGCAATCCATAGCGCCACAAGTGGAGGCGCGGATTGCTTCGTCGCTGCGCTCCTCGCAATGATCGAGAAAATCACGCCGGCGGATGGAAGCTCATCAGCTTGCGCGAGGGATAATCGTAGAACTTGCCGGTCTCCGTCCACTCCGGCGAACACATCGGCACGATGAACTCCGCCGCCTGCTCAGGCGTATCGATATCCATCGGGTCTTCGCCCGGAAACACCGCGGCGCGCATGCGGGTGCGGATCGGGCCCGGGCTGAACAGGTTGATGCGCAGCCTCAAGGTCGCGGTCTCGTTGGCCCAGACGCGCACCAGCGTTTCCAGCGCGGCCTTCGACGCCGCATAGGGGCCGAGATAGGCGAGTGCCTTGTTGGCTGCACCCGAGGTGATGAACACCGCGCGTCCGGCATCCGACACTTTCAAGAGTGGCTCCATGCAGCGGATGAGCTGGAAGTTCGCGGTGACGTTGACCGCCATCACGTCGTTCCACGATTTCAGATCGATGTGGCCGAGCGGCGAGGAAGGGCCGGCGACGCCGGCATTGCCGACGAGGATGTCGAGCTTGCCGTGGCGCTCATGCAGCGCTGCGCCCAAGCGGGCGATGCCGTCGGAATCGGTGAGGCTGAGCGGCACCAGCGTGGCGCTGCCGCCGCTTTGCCGGATCTCGTCGTCGAGCTCCTCGAGCCCTCCTTGCGTCCGCGCCACCGCCACGATATGCGCGCCGGCTTTGGCCAGCGCGAGCGCGGTGGCATAGCCGATGCCGCGCGAGGCGCCGGTGACGAGGGCGATGCGGGAGGCGAGGGGTTTTGTCATGGTTGTCCAAGTGTTCGTCATGGCCGGGCTTGTCCCGGGCGTCCACGTGTTCTTGGCGCGGTATTACAGACGTGGATGGCCGGGACAAGCCCGGCCATGGGGGTGCAGGAGCGATAGTCTCTCAGCTCGCCTCCGCCAGCAGCGACAATTGCCGCGGCTGCGGCTCGGTTTCGCTGTGGTCGGTGAGGTGGGTGGGGTAAGCGCCCGTGAAGCAGTGGTCGGCGAATTTCGGGTTGGCGGGATCGCGGCCGTCGGGATAGCCCATGGCGCGATACATGCCGTCGATCGACAGGAAGGCCAGCGAGTCCGCGCCGATGATGTCGCGCATTTCCTCCAGCGTATGCGTCGCCGCCAAGAGGCCGCCGCGGTCGGGCAGGTCGATGCCGTAATAGTCGGGATAGAGGATCGGCGGCGAAGCGAGGCGGAAATGCACTTCGAGGGCGCCGGCGTCGCGCATCATGCGCACGATCTTCTTGGAGGTGGTGCCGCGCACCAGCGAGTCGTCGATCAGGAGGATGCGCTTGCCCTCGATGGCGGCGCGGTTGGCCGAATGCTTCATGCGTACGCCGAGCTCGCGCACGCTCTGGGTCGGCTGGATGAAGGTGCGGCCGACATAGTGGTTGCGGATGATGCCAAGCTCGAACGGCACGCCGGAATACTGACTGTAGCCGACCGCGGCGGGCACGCCGGAATCCGGCACCGGCACCACGACGTCGATATCCGGATGGTTCTCGCGCGCAAGCTGCGCGCCGAACGCCTTGCGGACCTCGTAGACCGAACGGCCGCCGACGATCGAGTCGGGCCGCGAGAAATAGATGTACTCGAAGATGCAGGGCCGTGGCGGCTTCGGCGGGAACGGCTTGTGCGTGTGCGCGCCTTCCTCATCGAACACGATGATCTCGCCCGGCTCGATATCGCGGACATATTTGGCGCCGATCATGTCGAGCGCGCAGGTCTCCGAGGTCAGGATCGGCCGGCCGTCGAGGTCGCCGAGCACCAGCGGCCGGATGCCGAGCGGATCGCGCGCGCCGACCAGCTTCTTGTTGGTCAGCGCGACCAGCGAATAGGCGCCCTCGATCGCGCGCAGCGCCTCGATGAAGCGATCGACAAAATGGCTGCGCTTGGACTGCGCCACCAGGTGCAGGATCACCTCGGTGTCGGTGGTCGACTGCATCATCGCGCCGTTCTTGACGAGCTCGCGGCGCAGCGACAGCCCGTTGGTGAGGTTGCCGTTATGGCCGACCGCAAAGCCGCCGGCGTTGAGCTCGGCGAACAGCGGCTGCACGTTGCGCAGGATGGTGGCGCCGGTGGTGGAATAGCGGACATGGCCGACTGCGGTCGAGCCGGGCAGGCGTTCGATCACTTCGCGGCGGGAGAAGGTGTCGCCGACCAGGCCGAGCCGTCGCTCAGAGTGGAAGCGGCTGCCGTCGAAGGTGACGATGCCGCAAGCTTCCTGGCCGCGATGCTGGAGGGCGTGCAATCCGAGCGCCGTGATGGTGGCGGCTTCGGGGTGACCGAAAATGCCGAACACGCCGCACTCTTCGCGTAGCGTGTCGCCTTCGAGATCATCCTGCAATTCGATGGGCCCGGAAGAATACGGGTCAAGCTGCTCGGCGTGATCGGAAGGGGATTGCATCGCGTTCATCGCCTTTCTTTGTGGCCTGTGCTGAGTTTAGCCCAGCGGGCCTAAGTCAAGGTTTAACGGCCCGCGGGTTTTTCGATCAGCTTTTTAAGGCTGTCGCGGGCAGGTTTACTATAGCCATCGCCCGACGCCGGCGCGGTGGGTTCGGCGTCAGTCTGATCGTCTTCCGGTTTGTTTTTCTTGAACCGCTTTAAGATGGTGTTCTCGGGGTCATCAGGCAAGAGCGACATCAGCCAATCCCCGGTTCCTTGCAGCACCACGCGGGATTTTGCGCCCGTCACCCAGTCCGGGCGCTGCTTGTCAGGAACCAGCCAGCTGAAGAACAGGAAGGCGACGACCACGATCAGGAGCCCGCGCGCCAGCCCGAACAGGAAGCCGAGCGTGCGGTCGAGCGCGCCGATGCGTGAATCCAGGATCATGTCGGAAATCCGCACCGTGATGATGGACACCACGATCAGGGTACCGATGAAAGTGCCGGCGACCACGACGACGGCGGCGACCGTGTCGTTGTTGAAGTACGTTTTCGCGGTCGGCAAAAGCTTCGAGAAAGCATAAAGCGTGACCAGCGCCGCCGCGCCCCAGGCCGCGATCGACAGGATCTCGCGCATGAAGCCGCGCACCATCGCAAGCAGGCCCGAGATCAGCATCACCGCGAGCAGGACGAGATCGAGGATCGTTATCGGCATCGGGTGGTCAGGTCCGCTCGTTCTTCTTACGGGTCGTGCAGGGCTCGGCCGCCGCGAATCGGCGTTTCGGTTCCGTGCTAGCTGAAGGGCTTATAGCGTCTCCGGCAAGGCCGGAAAGTGCCTGTCCCACGCGGCGGGATGTATAGCGGCGAGGGCCGTCAAGGTCACCCCGCTTTAGCCCCTGTCGCGACGGAATCGGGCCGGTGTGGCATTTTTCTCAACGGGTTCAGCGTCCCGTTGAGCCTGGTGGTTGCCCCTCGGCGTGCCGCGGGCGGCGATCTCGGCGACCAGCGTGGTCAATCCGCCGACCGAGTTCAGGGTAAGGCCGGCATCGCCGCCATCGCCGCGGGCCGATTCGGGCAGCACGGCCCGGCCAAACCCGAGTTTTGCTGCTTCCTTCAGCCTGGCCGAGGTCTGCGCCACCGGCCGGACCGCACCGGACAGCGAAATCTCGCCGAAATAAACTGCATCCGTCGGCAGGGGAGCGTTGACGAGGGAGGATACCAGCGCTGCGGCGGCGGCAAGATCGGCGGCCGGTTCCTGGATGCGCAGGCCGCCTGCGACGTTCAGGTAGACGTCATGGCCGGAGAGTTTCACGCCGCAATGGGCCTCCAGCACTGCCAGTACCATCGACAGCCGGCTCGGGTCCCAGCCGACCACTGCGCGCCGCGGCGTGCCGAGCGTGGTCGGCGCCACCAACGCCTGCAGTTCCACCAGCACCGGGCGGGTGCCCTCGATCCCGGCAAACACGGCGGTGCCGGGGCTGCCGAGATCGCGCTCGGAAAGGAACAATTCGGAGGGGTTCGAGACCTCACGCAGGCCGAGCCCGGTCATCTCGAACACCCCGATCTCGTCGGTCGGGCCGAAGCGGTTCTTGACCGCGCGGAGGATGCGGAACTGCTGCGAGCCTTCCCCCTCGAACGACAGCACCGCGTCGACCATGTGCTCGACCACGCGGGGGCCCGCGATCTGGCCATCCTTGGTGACGTGCCCGACCAGGATGATGGCGGCGCCGGTCTTCTTGGCGAAACGAATCAGCGCCTGCGCCGAGGCGCGGACCTGGGTCACCGTGCCGGGCGCGGATTCGACGGTGTCGGTCCACATGGTCTGGATCGAATCGATCACGATCAGGCGCGGCACGGTGCCTTCTGACAGCGTCGAGACGATATCCTCCACGGACGTCTCGGAGGCGAGCTGCACCGGCGCATTCGCAAGCCCGAGCCGCTCGGCGCGCAGCCGCACCTGCGCCACCGCCTCTTCGCCCGAGATGTAGACCGCGCGGTGCCCGGCGCGCGCCATCATGCTGGTCGCCTGTGTCAGCAGCGTCGACTTGCCGATGCCGGGATCACCGCCGACCAGCAGCACCGACCCGCGTACGAAGCCGCCGCCGGTGACGCGGTCGAGCTCGGTCATGCCGGAGGAGAGGCGAGGAGCGTCGTTGCTCTTGCCGGAAAGCGACTCCAGCGCAAACGTCCGCCCCTTGCGCTTGGAGCGGATCGACACCGGCACATTGCCGGTCGAGTCCTCCTCCGCCAGCGTATTCCACTCGCCGCAGGCGTCGCACTTCCCCTGCCAGCGATTATACGCCGCGCCGCAGTTCTGGCAGACAAAGGAGAGGGTGGATTTGGCCATCTGAATGCTTGAGTCGCTGCTTCGCGTACCGTGCATAGCACGGTTACGCCTGACGGCACGAACCTCAATCATTGGCCGCTTTGGCGCGATATTGCTTGCGGTGGCTTTGGCAGGCGGCAATTCTAGTGAGTTGCCGCCGACCACAACAGCGACGCTCCGGCCACAAGCATGATGCCGTCCATCACCAAGCGGAAGACGTCAGGTTCGAGCCGTAGCACGAAGCGCTTGGCAATGAAGGCGCCGGCCATCAGCGACGAGCCCGCGATCAGGCCTTTGAGGGCGACGTCAGGCGTCAGCGCGCCGAAATGTCTGAACGTCACCGACTTGCTCACATAGAGTCCGAGCGAGCTTGCGGCCTCGGTGGCGAGGAAGGCGCCCTTGGTGAGGCCGTAGAACAGGAACAGCGGCACGCTCAAAGGTCCGGTGGAGACGACGATGCCCGTGAGATAGCCGATGATGGCGCCGCCTACAGCGAGATGCCACAACTGCGCTTTCAGTTGATGCCGCGCCAGCCAGTGCCGTAGTGGTACCATCGCGATCAGGAACAGGCCGATCGCGATATCGACGGCGCGAGAGGGCAGCGCCAAGAGCGTACGCGCGCCGAGCGCCGCGGCCGGAATGCCGGTGATGGAGTAGGCGGCACAAGCGCGCCAATCGACCTCGCGCCACCAGGCCAGGATGCGCGAAAGATTCGCCATCACCGCGGCGACCGCCATGATCGGCACCGCCTGCTTCGGCCCGAACTGATAGATCAGCACCGGCATCAGCATGATCGACGATCCCGTGCCGACGATGCCCGAAAGGGTTCCGGCAATCAGGCCGACGATGAGGACGAAGAGGTAGCCCACGAGATGGTGTCCGCGACTTTGTTAGGGGGAGACAGAGTAGCGCCTTTCGGGAGGTTGCGTCTTAAAGACTCCGACGTCATTCCGGGGCGCGCCCCTTCGCGCGAACCCGGAATCCATCGGGCTGCGGGCGCAGGTGGAGCAATGGATTCCGGGCTCGCCGCTTCGCGACGCCCGGGAATGACGGCGGAGAAAAATTCGCCAGCAATTCCAATGTGATTTGCCCTGTCCACTCCTCACGTGAAAAATAAACCGCTTAACCCGTCGGGCAAATCAGTGATTTAACTCCGCGTGTCTCACGCGGATGAGGGGCGGCTCGCGATCGTCACGAACGTTGCGGTGAGATGCGGTGGACGCAGGTGTTGCGATCGACGAACGCGACATCAGCGGACGGCGAAGTCGTGTGGTCCTGGCGCCCCGACGCTGGCGCTAAGTACGCGAGCAGCAAGAGCTGCCGCGGACGACGGTGGCAAGAAAGCCCGGTCACCGGGGAGAGCACGAAGTAAGCCGTAAACCATCGCGCAGGGAAAGCCGGAATGCTTCGGTTGAACCTGTGGTCCTACCCCCGTGCTTTTTGTTGCACGGGACCCATGGGTGCAACCAGCACCCGACTTTCCCTGCGCCCTCTGCTATCGAGGAGGGTGAAAAGTAAAGCAAAGCTCGGACGCAAGGCGCCGCGAGAATGCGAACTCGTATCCCTCAGACTAGTCATGCCCGCGAAGGCGGCCATCCTACGGCACGATCACCGCAGCACGATCCACGCCGGAGCGTGGTCGCTCGCGCCTTCGTCGCCTCTGACGTCGCGGTCGACGCCGGCCTTCGTCAGGCGCGGCACGAGCACAGGACTGAGCAACAGATGATCAAGTCTCAGCCCCGCATCGCGCGGCCAGCGATTGCGCTTGTAGTCCCAGAAGGTGAACATCGGCTTTGCCGGATGCAGCGTGCGGATCGCGTCGCACCAGCCCTGATCGACCAGCGCCTTGAACGCGGCGCGGCTCTTCGGCTGGATCAATGCATCCTTGTCCCAGGAGCGCGTCGGATAGATGTCGAGCTCGGTCGGCGCGACGTTGTAGTCGCCGGCGAGCACGACCGGGACATCCTCTTTGAGAAGCTTCGCGGCATGCGCGCGCAATCGCCTGAACCAGGCAAGCTTGTAGTCGAATTTCGGCCCCGGCTGCGGGTTGCCGTTCGGCAGATAGAGGCTGGTGACGATGATGCCCTTGACCGCGGCCTCGATATAGCGCGCCTCATGATCGGTGCGATCGCCGGGCAGGGCGGTGCGGATCAATACCGGCTCGGCTTTTCGCGCGAGGATCGCAACGCCGTTCCAGGTCTTCTGCCCGTGCCACACCGCGCCATAGCCGGCCTTTTCGATTGCGGCAGTCGGAAACTCGCTATCGGTCGCCTTCAATTCCTGCAGGCTGACGGCATCGGGTTTTGCCGCGCGCAGCCAGTGCAAGAGGTTCGGCAGGCGGCGGTTGATGTTATTGATGTTGAAGGTCGCGATCTTCATGCGTCGAGACGACCGCGATCCGTTCTGACCCGATCAGGTCGGCCTGTTGCCGGAGTCGGCCGGCGGGGGCGGCGGCTCCTCCGCGGGATTGCCGCCCTTGTAGATGCGCGCATAACGCGGTCCGAGGCTGGTCAGCACCTCATAGCCGATGGTGCCGAAATGATGCGCTGTTTCGTCGACCGTGATGCCTTCGCCGATCAGCGTGACCATGTGGCCGCGCCGCACGGCATTCTTGTCGAGTTCGGTGATGTCGACGGCGATCAGGTCCATCGAGATGCGGCCGGCGATCGGACAGCGCTTGCCGGCGACCACAACGTCGGCGCCGCGGGTGCCGTCGTTCGAGCTCGCGGCGCGGAAATAGCCGTCGGCATAGCCGACCGAGATGACCGCCAGTCGCGTCGGCCGCCGCGCGGTCCAGGTGCCGCCATAGCCGACGGTCTCGCCGCGATCGATGTGGCGGATCTGCACGATGCGGGCCTTGAGATCGACCACCGGCCGCATCGGGTTGTCGGCCTCGGGCGTCGGGTTGACGCCGTAGAGCGCCGCTCCCGGCCGCACCAGATCGAACTGGAATTGGGGGCTGAGGAAAATGCCGGAGGAATTCGCAAGCGACGCCGGCACGCCGGTGAACAGGCTCGCGATCTCGCGGAAGGCCGCAAGCTGCCTCGCATTGATCGGGTTGTTGAGCTGCTCGGCGGCGACGAGGTGGCTCATCACCAGCGTGATGCCGTGATCGCCGGCATTGATGCGCGGGATGATGCCCTGCGCCTCGTTGATTGTGAACCCGAGCCGGTTCATGCCGGTGTCGATGTGAATAGCGGCGCCGCCCGACCAGCCGGAGCGACGGCAGAACACGTCCCATTCGGCGAGTTCGTTGAGATCGCCAATCACGGGCTGGCAGTCGAACTTGGCGTAGCTGTCGCCGGTGTTCTGGAAGAAGCCGCCGAGCGCATAGATGGTGGCGGACGGCACCGCCTCGCGCACGGCGCGCGCCTCTTCGATATTGGCGACGAAGAACGTCTTGCAGCCGGCGCCAGCCAATGCCCGCGAAACCTGCGCAGCGCCGCAGCCATAGCCGTCGGCCTTCACGACGGCGCCGCATTCGGCTGGAACCGCTGCTTTCTCGAGCCTGCGCCAGTTGGCGATGATGGCGTCGAGATCGACGGTCAGGACGCCGGTGGCGGTCGGAGGCACCGCGAGCTGGTGTGCGTCGGACGCAAGTTGTGCGCCCTGCGGGATCGATTTCGGATCGGAAGCGACGTTCATGGCGCCGTTTTACGCGGGCGGCAGCAATGGTTCAACCGCGCATCAATAAGAAGGCCGATCCGGCACATGTCCGTCATGGGCGAGGTCGCCGAACCGCGTCACGCTGGCTTCGAAGTGCAGCTCGACCGTGCCGGTCGGGCCGTGGCGCTGCTTGCCGATGATGACTTCGGCCTTGCCATGCGCGAGGCCCATGTCGGTCTGCCACTTCTCGTGTTCCGGTGTGCCCGGGCGAGGCTCTTTCATGGCGAGGTAATATTCCTCGCGGTAGACGAACATCACCACGTCGGCGTCCTGCTCGATCGAACCGGATTCACGCAAGTCGGCGAGTTGCGGACGTTTGTCGTCGCGGTTCTCCACCTGGCGCGACAGCTGCGACAGCGCGATGATGGGAACATTCAATTCCTTGGCCAGCGCCTTCAGGTTGGTCGTGATCTCCGTGATTTCCTGGACGCGGTTGTCGTTGCCGCGCTTGCCCGATCCCGACAGCAGCTGGATGTAGTCGATGACGATGAGGTCGAGGCCCTTCTGCCGCTTCAGCCGCCGCGCCCGGGCGGTGAGCTGAGAGATCGACAGGCCGCCGGTTTCGTCGACATAGAAGGGCAGGGACTGCAGCTCGATCGAGCATTCGCGGATCTTCTCGAAATCCATCTCGGTGATACCGCCGCGGCGGATGTGGCTCGATGGGATTCCGGTGCGCTCGGCGAGAATACGGGTGGCGAGCTGCTCGCCCGACATTTCGCAGGAGAAGAAGCCGACCGCGCCGCCGTGGATTGCCTTGATGCTGCCGTCAGCCTGCACCTCGCCCTCATAGGCCCTGGCGATGTTGTAGGCGATGTTGGTCGCGAGCGAGGTCTTGCCCATACCGGGGCGGCCGGCGAGGATGATGAGGTCCGACGGCTGCAGGCCGCCCATCCTGGTGTCGAGGTCGCGCAGGCCGGTGGAGATGCCGGACAGCTTGCCGTCGCGCTGGAACGCTTTCGCGGCCATGTCGACCGCAATCGTCAGCGCCTGGGCGAAGCGTTGGAAACCGCCGTCATAGCGGCCGGTCTCGGCGAGCTCGTAGAGCTGGCGCTCGGCGTCCTCGATCTGGGCGCGTGGGGCGAAATCGACCGGCGCGTCGAATGCGACGTTGACCATGTCTTCGCCGATCCGGATCAGGTCGCGTCGCAGCGACAGGTCGTAGACGGTCCGGCCATAGTCCTGGGCGTTGATGATCGTGGTCGCCTCCGCGGCGAGGCGGGCGAGGTATTGGGCAACCGTCATGCCGCCGATGTCCGTATCCGCCGGCAGGAAGGTCTTCAGTGTCACCGGGGTAGCGACCTTGCCCATCCGGATCAGGCTACCGGCGGTCTCATAGATCGTCTGATGGAGCGGCTCGAAGAAGTGCTTCGGCTCGAGGAAATCCGAGACGCGGTAGAAGGCGTCGTTGTTGACCAGGATAGCGCCCAACAGCCCCTGTTCCGCTTCGATATTGTGCGGTGCGCTGCGATAGGCCGGTGCTCCCGGCTCGGGCGCGAGCTTCAGGACCTTCGAATCAGTTGCCATGGACGGAATTATTCTTCGAATTTCGCCGTTATTGGGATTCCCGGAGCAGGGGCGGCGATAAAGCGCCACCGCTGTCCGAAGCGGAAGTGCCCATGCGCCTTATTCACGATTCACACAAGCGAAGTGTGAATCACGTGGCAGCGGTGCACGATGCTTGACGGATTTCGGGGGCGGGCGGCGAGTCGTGAGGAATGTTTTTGGGCAGGCTCAACCAAATTCCGCCTGGACGAACCAACATCCAAGGGAACGGCGCGTGACCGGCCTGCTATCTCAGGTGAGGATGAGATAGGCGAACGCAACCAAAGCGGCGACGATGCCCGCAGCGATCAGGGCGTAGTCGGTTTTCAGGTCGCGCGGCGGATCGAACAAGGATCTGTACGTCTCGTGGGACATGGCGGTGGTCTAGCCCAAACCGCCCGTCCACCTTTGTGAACCAGTTCACATGGGAATGATTTTTGTTGCGGCAGGGTAAGCGGGAACGGACCGAAGGGTTTCGGGTTAGCCAAAGCGATGAGCCAGCGATTTCATATCCGGCAATCGGAACAGGGCGACCGGCGGTGGCTGTTGATGCTGATCGACGCCATGGAGCAGGTATCGCGCCCGGAAATCCGCAAGGTTCCCTGCGACAAGCAGGTGCTCGCCGCCGTCGAAGCGCAGCTCGCGCGCCCGGCCGTGGCCCATCCCTGTTACGGCTCGTCCTTCAGCTTCCGCAACTGAGCCTATTCGCCCGCCAATTGCAGCCGCGGTCGCGCGCGCTGCTCAATGCCGCGCAGCTTGGCCTCTTCCTGGCCGATATAGTCGCGGGTGATCGGCACGACCCCCTGCCGCTTGGTGAGCTGGAGCTGGAAGTTCATCATGTTCTGCTTGCGGAACGACATTTCCGAAGCGGCCAGATAGAACTCCCACATCCGCGCAAAGCGCTCATCGTAGAGGCGGACGGCCTCTTCGCGCCGCGCCATGAAGCGCTCACGCCATGCCTTCAAGGTCTCGGCATAGTGCAGGCGGAGGATCTCCATGTCGCAGACCAGAAGCCCGGCCCTCTCGATCGCGGGCATCACTTCGGAAAGTGCCGGGATGTAGCCGCCGGGGAAGATGTATTTCTCGATCCAGGGGCTGGTGACGTCAGGCCCCGTGGACCGGCCGATCGAGTGCAGCACCATCACGCCGTCGTCGGTCAGCAACTCGGCGCAGCGGCGGAAAAAGGTCTCGTAGAAGTCGACACCGACATGTTCGAACATGCCGACCGAGACGATGCGGTCGAACGGGCCGGGGATGTCGCGATAGTCCTCGAGCAGGAAGCGCGCCGATTGCGAGAGGTTCTTCTCCGACGCCCGGGTGTTCGAAACCTGGAGCTGCTCGGTGGAGAGCGTGACGCCGGTGACGTCGGCACCAGTCATCTCGGCGAGGTAGAGGCCAAGCCCACCCCAGCCGGAACCGATATCGAGCACGCGCTGGCCCGGCCGCACCAGGAGCTTGGCGGCGAGATGGCGCTTCTTGGCGAGCTGGGCGTCGTCCAGCGTCGCATCCGGCGTCTCGAAATAGGCGCAGCTATATTGCTTGTCGGCGTCGAGGAAGAGGGAATAAAGCCGGCCATCGAGGTCATAGTGGTGAGCGACATTGCGCCTCGACCGTCCCCGCGGATTGAATTGCCAGATGTGCCTGCCGAGATAGCGCAGGAGCCATTGCGGCTTGGCCCAGCGCGGTAGCATGTCCGGCTGATCCATCAGGATCGCAAGCGCATCCACAATCGAGCCATTCTCGACGACGAACGTGCCGTCCATGTAGGACTCACCGAGACTGAGCTCGGGATCGAGCAACACCCACCGCTCCGCGGCTTCCGTCCGGAACCGCACCGAGACCGGCTGTCCGGCGCCGTCGCCGCAGGTGAACTTCGCCCCGCTTGCGGTCGTGACCGAAAGCGCGCCGTGGCGAACGAACTGCCCCAAGAAATAACGCAACAAACGGTCCATGGAAGCACCACAGAGTGACCGGCCGTTACCCTGACGCGCAGTGGAACAGATGGTTCCAATGTGAGTCAACATCACTGTAGGAGTGATCGGGGGGAAGCGCTATTGCGTTGTAGTCAAAGCGGATATTCCCGAATGTGACAATTGAGTGGATGCGTCACAAGTGCGCTTCCATTCGCCCGATATTCGGCTAAAAGGAGCCCGCCGCTACCGGATCGAGCAGGGCCGGAGGGGGTTTCCACGATCAGGAGAATGGGGATGTCGGGCCGAGCGCTCATTTTCGCGGCGGTGATTCTTGTTGTCGCCGGCCTTGCGGCGAACTCGGCGCATGCCCAGCCGACCAATCTGGAGGCCGGCAAGAGCCCCTCGCAGATCTTTGCCGGCACTTGCAGCGCCTGCCACAAGTCGGCGCGCGGCCTGCTCAAGAGCGTCAGCGCGTCGGCGCTCCCAGGGTTCCTGCGCCAGCACTACACCACGAGCAGCGACATGGCCTCGCTGCTGGCGTCCTATCTCGTTTCCAACGGCGCCAGCGATACGCGATATCAGGGCCGGCAGGAACAGACCAAGCACGGCAAGGATGCGAAGCGGCAGGAAGCCGCGCGCCCGGCCAGCCCTCCGGAACCGGAGCGGCCCAGCCGCAGGTTCTTGTTTCCGTGGAGTTCGTCCGAGCCCACACCCGACGCGCAGCAGGCCGCCAAGCCTGACGTTGACGGCCTCAATCCACAAGGCGAGGGCAGGCGGCATGGTCGCAACGCCAGGCGGCAGCAGCAGCCGAGCGAGGCGGCGCCTGACGCGGCCAGCCCGGAGCAGGGGGCCGAGCCCAAGCCGGCTGCCAAACAAAAGCTGGGTAAGCGCGGCAAGCCCAGCGAGGAGCCTGCCAGACAGGCCGAGCCAGCCGTGGAAGACAAGCCTGGTTCGGAAAGCAAGCCGGATACGGCCAAGGTCGAGTCGAAGGAGAACAGCGGCAGCGGGTCGGCACCGTTGCGGTCCGATCCTGTTCCAGCGGTAACGCCAGCGTCTCCGGCACCCGCTGCAGCTCCGAGCGCTCCGGAACCATCCGCAAGCCCGCCTGCGGCTCCTGCAGCTTCGCAGTGACGGCGTTGGGCCGGAGCTGTTGCAGCAGCACGGCCTGTTCCACGGCGGTGTCACGGCGTTCCTGGTCGACAACGCAACGACGATCGCGGCCGCGACCACACGTGGCCAGACGGCGCTCACCGCCGAATACAAATTGAACCTGCTCTCGCCGGCATCCGGCAATCGCCTGATCTGCCGCGCGCGGGTGATCAAGCCGGGACGGCACGTCGCCGTCGTCGCAGCCGACGTGTTCTGCGTGATTGACGGCAAAGAGAAACACACCGCGACCGCGCTCGCTTCCATTGCCAATGCTGGATGAGAAGGCGGCGGCCCGAATCGAAAGCCCGGCCTGATCGAGGCCGGGCTTTGATCTTGCGGTAGATGAGGAGGCTTATTTCTCCTCGGCAGCCGGCGCCACCGGCTCCTCCTGCTGCGCTTCCGGATCGAAGAACTCGCCGGCGGCGGCAAGCGCCTCGGCTGCGGCGTCCTGGTCTTCCTGGCGGCTCGAGATGTCCTCACCGCGCTTGATGCGCTCGGCTTCATCCGCGCTGCGCGCGACGATGACGGTGATGCTGGTCTCGACCTCGGGGTGGACGGCGATCGTCACCTTCTGCTGGCCGATCACCTTGATCGGCGAGTCCAGCCATACCTGCGGCCGGTTGACGATGATGCCGTCGGTCGCCAGCGCCGCGACGATGTCGCGCACCGAAACCGAGCCGAATAGCTGACCGCTTTCGGAAGCCTGGCGAATGATCACGATCTCGCGGCCGTCGATCTTCTCGGCCACCTTGCCGGCTTCGGACTTGGCCTTGATGTTGTTGGCCTCGAGTTCGGCCTTCATGCCTTCGTACTTGGCGCGGTTATCGGCGGTGGCGCGCAGCGCCTTGCCGCGCTTCAGGAGGAAGTTGCGCGCAAAGCCGTCGCGCACCTTCACGACTTCGCCCATCTGGCCGAGCTTGGCGACACGTTCCAAAAGAATGACTTCCATATTGCTTCTCCTTCAATCTTGGTTTGGGTTGATCGGTCGAGTTCAGGATGCAGGGAGCGGGGGCGGCCTGGTCCGCAGATAGCGCTGGCGCAATCCGAACAGCGCATCGGCTATTCCGAGCACCACCATCGCGATCACGGGCCAGGTGAAGATCACGACAACGACATAGGCGCAGCTCAGCCAGAACGGGCGGCTGTTGAGCGATTGCGTCACCGTGTGCAAGACGGCGAAACCGGTAAGCGCGTACGCCGCCATCAGGGCGGTGGTTATGACCTGTGCGAGGATAGCGAGCAGGCCGCTCGTGAAGCAGAAGGCGATGGCGACGCACGAAGCCACCAATGTCATCGCCGGCAGCGCAGTCGCCCGCAGGTCGGGCCACGGACGTCGCAGGCGGCCCGAGGTCGCCGTGATCAAGGTCGCCAGCCAGAGATTGATCGTCAGCGATATCATCGTGACGATGACCGCCGCGAGCGGTGCGACCGCCACCATCGCGTCGACGACGCGTTCCATGTCGGCGCTCGTCGTCACCATGCGCGAGTCCAGAACCCGCATCAGGCTGCGCTTCATGGCAGCCGCTATGGTGGCGGCGTCGGTTCCCAGCGTGAGCAGGGCCGCCATCGTGGTGAGCACGGCAAAGCCCGCGATCCAGAGCAGGATACGGCCGACCGGATACCATTCGAGATTGGCGGTCCCTGGCGCCGGCACGCCGCCCGGGCTCGGGTCCGCAATCGGGCGTCCCAACAGCGCGAGATACCCGAGCCACCAGGCCGGCAGCGCAACCATGATGACAAAGGTGATGCAATAGGGCAGGCCGAAGATCGCGCCGAGGCCCAGCGCGGCCGCAATCCCGCCAATACTTGCCGTAAGCGGACCCCAGCCGAGCCCCGCCATCATCAATGGCAGCGGCGCCAGCCAGAACAGCAACAGCGAGATCATCGCGCCCGAAATCATCGAGGCGAACATCAACGCCGACGCGCAGCCAGCAGCGATAGCAATGAACAACGTCGCGATCATCAGCTGTCCCGCTCCTTTCGAGCGGTTAGAGGTCCTGCCTGAGAACCCCAACCATCGGCGACCGGACGACCCGGAAGCCTTATGAGCAAATGGTCCGCAGCGCGCGAGGTGCTGCGGACCGGATTGATTAGCGAATCACGTAGGGCAAGAGGCCGAGGAAGCGCGCGCGCTTGATGGCGCGGGCGAGTTCACGCTGCTTCTTGGCGGAAACGGCCGTGATGCGGCTCGGCACGATCTTGCCGCGCTCGGAGACGTAACGCATCAGCAGCTTGGAATCCTTGTAGTCGATCTTCGGCGCATTCGGACCCGTGAACGGGCAGGACTTGCGGCGACGGAAAAACGGACGGCGGGCACCGGCTTCGGCCATGATTCTTACTCCTCGGTCGCAGCTTCTTCATCGCGCGGACGGCGCGGGCCACGGTCGCCGCGGAATCCACCGCCGTCGCGATCGCCACGGAAGCCGCCACCCTCGCGGTCGCCGCGGAAGCCGCCGCCGCGATCATCGCGCTCACGGTCACGGTCAGCCTTGCGCATCATCGCCGACGGGCCTTCCTCGAGCTCCTCGACGCGGACGGTGAGATAGCGGATGACGTCTTCGCTGATCCGCTCCTGACGCTCGATCTCGCTGATCGCGGAAGACGGCGCGTCGACGTTCATCAGCACGAAATGCGCCTTGCGATTCTTGTTCATGCGGTAGGTGAGGGAGCGCACGCCCCAATTCTCGGTCTTGGTGACCTTGCCGCCGGCCTGTTCGACGATGCCGGTCATCTGCGCTGTCAGTTCGTCAACCTGCTGGGTGCTCGCGTCCTGGCGCGCGAGAAAAACATGCTCGTAAAGAGGCATGGATGTCCTTTCTAAAGTTGGCGCGGTTCCCGGCGACAAGCCCTTCGAGACCTTCGGAAAGGACTCGATGTTGCTCAGAAGGCGGAAGCACGGGACGACGGGCCGACTGGCCCTGCCACATCAAAATCAACGAATGAAATTGCTGAGACCGTCCGTTCAGCTCCCGGCCGGGACCCACGGATGGCGGGCTTTATAAGGATTTTGCGGGCCTTGGCAAGATTGGCGGCCAAGTTTTTGCCCGTGGTAGCGGGCCTATCTGCACTGGATCCGTTCGTCCAGCTCGGTCTTGATTTATTTGTTTGTATATCATACAAATAAGTCGAGGAGACATCTAATGGCAGCCAAAGCTGCGTCCGAATCGCCAGCCGGCGATCCCAAACATGCCGTTCGCGCCACACGTGCGGCCGGGCGCAAGATGCGTTCGCTGCTGCTCGACGCCGCAAGCCGCCTGTTTAGGGAACAGGGGCTGGCCGGCGCTTCGATCACCGATATCGCTGCGGCCGCGGACGCCTTTCCGAGCCAGATCACCTACTATTTCCGCACCAAGGAGGCGCTCTTCGTCGAGGCTGCCTGCCGCGACATGCTCTATGTCGCGCGTGCCGCGGAAGAGGCTGCGCTGCGGGCGGAGACGCCGCAGGACTACACGCGTGCACTGGTCGAGACGGTGACGGCAACCGATTCGGTTGCCTTCTTTGCGGAGGCGCTGACCCTGACACGGCGCCGCCCGGATCTCGCACCGCTGGTGGAGCGGACCATCGAGCGGCTGCACAGCGAAGGGCTGCGCGCCTATGCGGGGCAGATCGAACGGCACGGCTGGCGCACGCTGCGCGATCCGGCCGCGACCTCGCGGCGGTTCTGGGCGCTTGCGATCGGTGTCATCCTCGAAGGCTATGCGATGGGTCGCTCGGCGGAGGAGCTGTGCAGCGAAATGCTGCGCGTGCTCGGCGAGCAGGCCACCGCCACATCCAGCGGCGACAACCGGCGCCTGCGCCTGGTCGGCGATCCCAGCACATCCACTTCCACCTCACGCGACGAGGAGGCTTCGTCATGACCGCGCTTCGCATCCGCGCCCGCGACTTCCTGACCGAGGATCAATTGATCGCCGTGCGCCAGCGCTCGACCTTAAAGGGCGTCGCACTGATCGCACATGCCTGGGCGCTGATATCAGGCGCGATCGCGTTGGTGGCGTGGTGGCCGAATCCGCTGACATATCTCCTCGCTGTCGCGATCATCGGCTCGCGCCAGCTCGGGCTCGCGATCCTGATGCACGACGGCGCGCATGGATGCCTTTCAGCGGAGGAGAAGACCAATCTGACATTGAGCCAATGGTTCTGCGCCTATCCGATCTTTGCGGAGACGCGGGCCTATCGCCGCTATCACCTGCAGCATCACGCGCGGACGCAGCAGGAGGATGATCCGGATCTCGTGCTGTCGGCGCCGTTTCCGATCACCAGGGTGAGCTACCGGCGCAAGTTCATTCGCGACATCACCGGCCAGACCGGCTATCAGCAGCGCAAGGCGCAACTGCTCAATGCGCTCGGGCCGAAGCAGTGGCCATGGCGGCAGCGTGCTGCGCATTTCTGGCAGAAGCTCGGGCCGCAATTCATGGTCAACGGCCTTCTGTTTGCAGGGCTCGCGGCCGCCGGCGTGTGGTGGGCCTATCCACTGTTATGGTTGGTTCCACTGCTCACCTGGATGATGGTGATCACGCGCATCCGCAACATCGCCGAGCACGCCGTCGTTCCTGACAGCCACGATCCCCTGCGCAACACCCGCACCACGCACGCCAGCTTCCTCGAGCGGCTGTTCATCGCCCCCTATTACGTGAACTATCACCTCGAGCATCACCTGCTGTTCTACGTCCCGTGCTACAACCTGCCGCGGGTTCACCGCATTCTCAGCGAAAGCCGGCACGCCGGCCAAATGGAGGTGCAGCCGGGCTATCTCGCGGTGCTGAGGCTGGCGACCGCGAAGCCGGACCAAGAGGATCGGCCGGGGCAATTGGCGAGCAACGCACGCCGGGCGAGGGCCGGCGGGGAAGTCGGCGCGGACCAGAGGGCCGGCGGGTTCTAGGGGGAAGTCCCCATTTCAATGCCGCACCGCGGCTTGACATCCCGGCCCCGGACGGTGTCTTACGCGCCCGTCCAGAGCATGATCCGGAAGGAGCGGAAGCCGCCTTTCCCGGAGATCATGCCCAAACAGCTTGGGAGCGCCATGACGGCAGCATTCACTTTTCCGGGGCAGGGGTCGCAGGCCGTCGGCATGGGCAAGGCCCTCGCCGATGCCTTTCCGGTGGCCCGGGCGGTGTTCGACGAGGTCGACGCCGCGCTGGGAGAGAAGCTGACCGGGATCATCTGGGACGGTCCGGCCGAAACCCTGCAGCTCACCGAGAATGCCCAGCCGGCGCTGATGGCGGTCTCGATCGCGACGCTGCGGGTGCTGGAGACTGAGGCCGGCTTCTCGGTCGGTCGCGACGCGGCCTATGTCGCGGGCCATTCGCTCGGCGAGTACTCGGCACTGGCCGCCGCCGGCAGCCTCAGCGTCAGCGATACCGCGCGCCTGTTGCGCACCCGCGGCCTTGCGATGCAGAAGGCGGTGCCCGTCGGCGTCGGCGCCATGGCCGCGCTGCTCGGCCTCGACTATGAGGCGGCGATGGCGGTCGCCGAGGAAGCCGCCCAGGGCCAAGTGTGCCAGGCGGCCAATGACAATGGGGGCGGACAGGTCGTGGTTTCCGGCGACAAGGCAGCCGTCGATCGCGCGGTCGAGATCGCCAAAGGCAAGGGCGCCAAGCGGGCGATGCTGCTACCGGTGTCGGCTCCGTTCCATTGCAAGTTGATGCAGCCGGCGGCCGACGCCATGGCCGAGGCGTTATCCGGCGTCACCATCAAGGCGCCGTCCGCGCCGCTGGTCTCGAACGTGCTGGCGAGCGCCATCACCGATCCCGACGAGATCCGCCGCCGGCTGATCGAACAGGTCACCGGCACGGTGCGCTGGCGCGAGTCGGTCGCCTATATGGCAGGCAAGGGCGTGACGCGCTTCTTCGAGATCGGCGCCGGCAAGGTCCTGACCGGGCTGGTGAAGCGCATCGCCGATGGCGCGGTAGGAGTTTCCGTCGGCGGTCCCGGTGATATCGCGGCCGCCAAGGATGCATTGGCCGCTTCGGCCTGAAGCATGATCGGGAAAAGTGAGTGCCGGTTTTCCCTCGCGACAAACGCGATGCGTTTACGCGGAGATCATGCTCTAAGAGAGCCGAGAGGAGATAGTAATGTTTGATTTGACGGGCAGGACCGCGCTGGTCACCGGCGCAACCGGTGGCATTGGCGGCGCGATCGCGCAGGCGCTGCACGCGCAGGGCGCAACCGTTGCGATCTCGGGCACGCGGCGCGAGGTGCTGGATGCGTTTGCAGCCAAGCTCGGCGAGCGTGTTCACGTCCTGCCGTGCAATCTCTCCAACACTGCCGAAGTCGAAGCATTGGTGCCCGCGGCAGAGACCGCCATGGGACAGGTCGACATCCTCGTCGCCAATGCCGGAATCACGCGCGACAATCTGTTCGTGCAGTTGCGCGACGAGGATTGGGACGAGGTGATCGCGATCAACCTGACGGCGACCTTCCGCCTTGCGCGCGCCGCCACCAAATTGATGATGCGCAAGCGCTTCGGCCGCATCATCGCCATCACCTCGATCGTCGGCGTCACCGGCAATCCCGGCCAGGCCAACTACACCGCGTCGAAGGCCGGTATCATCGGCCTGATCAAGACGCTGGGCGCCGAATATGCCAAGCGTGGCGTGACCGCCAATTGCATTGCGCCGGGCTTCATCAAGACGCCGATGACGGATGCGCTGAACGACAAGCAGCGCGAGGCCATCCTGGCAAAGGTTCCTGCGGCGCGACTCGGAACGTCCGAAGACATCGCCGCCGCAGCCGTCTACCTTGCTTCCAACGAGGCCGCCTACGTGACCGGACAGACGATTCACGTCAATGGCGGAATGGCCATGTTTTGAGCGGGTTACCGGAGCGTTTTTGCGTGGCGGAATGCCCTACCGGCGACCGGGCGGGGCTTATAGTCAAGACTAGGGAATTATGATAACCGAACCAGCCGCGGATGGGCAAAGAACGCCATTGCAGGATGTTGAAACCCTGTATATTGGCGTGGCGACGCCTGCCGTTCGCCGGGACTTAGTCGGCCACGACCGCCGAATCAAGACTATGCGCGACAGCTCAGGAAAACTACACGACCACGATGGCTCGTATCGTCTGGGGGTCGGGTCCAATGGAACAAGCACGAGGGTGAACGATGAGTGAGATTGGCGAGCGGGTAAAGAAGATTGTAGTCGAGCACCTTGGCGTTGAGCCGGAGAAGGTGGTCGACAGCGCAAGTTTCATCGATGACCTCGGCGCAGACAGTCTCGACACCGTCGAGCTCGTGATGGCATTCGAAGAAGAATTTGGTTGCGAGATTCCCGACGACGCCGCGGAGACGATCCTGACGGTCGGCGACGCGACCAAGTTTCTCGAGAAGAACGCGAAAAGCTGACGCCCTTCGCGGTGCCGACGAAGCCGGACGGACCGTTGTCAGGCGGTCCCCCGGTTTCTTGTTATTGACCGCGCATTTCAGGACGGAGTTCTTGACATGAGACGTGTTGTCGTCACGGGGCTGGGCATGGTTACACCACTCGGCTGTGGCGTCGACACCAGTTGGGCACGTATCCTTGAGGGCCGCAGTGGGGCGCGCAGGATCGAGACCTTCGATGTCTCCGATCTGCCGAGCCAGGTTGCCTGCGTGGTGCCGCGCGGCGATGGCAGCGAGGGCACCTTCAATCCCGATCAGTGGATGGAGCCGAAGGACCAGCGCAAGGTCGATGACTTCATCATCTTCGCGATGTGCGCGGCCAAGCAGGCGCTCGACGATGCCGGCTGGCATCCGGAGAGCGAAGAGGACAAGTGCGCGACCGGCACCTTGATCGGCTCCGGCATCGGCGGCCTCTCGGGCATCGCCGACACGGCGGTGCTGCTCAAGGAACGCGGTCCGCGCAAGGTGTCGCCGTTCTTCATTCCGGGCCGGCTGATCAATCTGGCGTCGGGATACGTCTCGATCGAGCACGGCCTGAAGGGGCCGAACCATGCGGTCGTGACCGCCTGCTCGACGGGCGCGCATGCGATCGGCGACGCTGCTCGGCTGATCGCGCTCGGGGATGCCGAGGTGATGGTGGCCGGCGGCGCCGAATCGCCGATTTGCCGCATCGGCATGGCCGGCTTCTGCGCGGCGCGCGCGCTGTCCACCGGTTTCAACGAGACGCCGATCAAGGCGTCGCGTCCTTACGACAAGGACCGCGACGGCTTCGTGATGGGCGAGGGCGCCGGCATCGTCGTGCTTGAGGAATATGAGCACGCGAAAAACCGCGGCGCGAGGATCTATGCGGAGGTCGTCGGCTACGGACTCTCGGGCGACGCCTATCACATCACCTCGCCGTCGCCGGACGGAGACGGCGGCTTCCGCAGCATGTCGGCGGCATTGAAGCGTGCCGGCATGACGCCGTCCGATATCGACTACATCAACGCCCACGGCACCTCGACGCTGGTTGGCGACGAGATCGAACTCGGCGCGGTCGAGCGGCTGCTCGGCAATGCGGCGTCGAAAGTCTCGATGTCGTCGACGAAGTCGTCGACCGGACATCTGCTCGGCGCCGCCGGCGCGATCGAGGCGATCTTCAGCATCCTGGCGATTCGCGACAACATCGCCCCGCCGACGATCAATCTCGACAATCCGTCAGTGGAGACGGCAATCGATCTCGTGCCGCACACGCCGCGCAAGCGCGAGATCAATGTGGCGTTGTCCAACTCGTTCGGCTTCGGAGGCACTAACGCTTCCGTGATCCTGCAGCGTGTTATCAACTAGATCATGATCCGATTGATCGAATCGGATCATGATCTGACCTCTTTGTTTGGGCATGATGTCAGCACAAACGCTGCGCGTTTATCGCGAGGGAAAACCGGTTTCCACTTTTCCGGATCATGTCCGAGCAGGCGGATTGGAGCCAGTTCACCGTTTTGCCGCAATCGCCGATGACTTCTAGGCGCGGGCGCATACTCGTATAGTATTGATCGTATTGGCAGGACTTTAGATTTGTCAGGCCACGATTGAACCGGCAGGATTCAGGTCGAATCGATGAGTGAGAGGCCGCCCATTTCACCGCGAAGCCCGCGCGCCGCGCTGGAGCCTGAACAGGTCCCGCCGCCGCCGAAACGGTCGGACCGTGCCCGCAATCCGTTCGTCGTGGTCGGTAATGCCATCATCACCTTGCTGATCCTTCTGATGATTGGCGCGGGCATCGCCTATTACTACGGAAAGCAGACCCTGGAAGCGTCGGGACCGCTGCAGGAGGACAAGATCGTCAACATTCCGCAGCGGGCCGGCAAGCGCGATATCGCCGACATCCTGCAGCGTGAGGGTGTGATCGACGTCAATCCCTGGGTCTTCATCGGCAGCGTGTTTGCGATGAAGGCGAGTTCCGATCTCAAGCCCGGCGAATATTCGTTCCAGAAGAGCGCGAGCCTGCGCGACGTCATCGGCACCATCGTGGAAGGCAAGGTGGTGCAGCACGCCGTTACCATTCCCGAAGGCCTGACCTCCGAGCAGATCGTGGCACGGCTGTCAGACAACGACATCTTCACAGGTTCGGTGCGCGAGATACCGCGCGAGGGCACGCTGTTGCCGGAGACCTACAAATTCCCGCGCGGCACCACGCGCGAGCAGGTGATCCAGCGCATGCAGCAGACCCAGAAGCGCGTGCTGACGGAAATCTGGGAACGCCGCAATCCGGACATTCCGGTCAGAACGCCGGAGCAACTCGTGACGCTGGCGTCGATCGTCGAGAAGGAGACCGGCAGGGCCGATGAGCGCAGCCGCGTCTCGGCGGTGTTCGTCAATCGTCTGCGGCAGAAGATCAAGCTGCAGTCGGACCCGACCATCATCTACGGGCTGGTCGGCGGCAAGGGAACGCTGGGGCGGCCGATCAAGCGCAGCGAGATCACCCAGCCGTCGCCCTACAACACCTATGTCATCGATGGCCTGCCGCCGGGCCCGATCGCCAATCCCGGCCGCGCCTCGCTCGAAGCCGCAGCCAATCCGGCACGCACCCGCGATCTGTTCTTCGTTGCCGACGGCAGCGGCGGGCATGCGTTCACCGAGACCTACGATCAGCACCAAAAGAACGTGGCGAAGCTCCGTTCGATCGAAAAGCAGATCCAGAACGACACGGTTGAGCCTGCAGACGATCCGCCGCCGCCCGCCGCCAGCGCGCCGCCCGACACCAACCCGACTGCAACCACACCGCCCAAGCCGCCGGCCAACTCGAAGAAGCCGGCAAGGCCGGCACGGCAGGGCGCCGCGCAGTCGACGACGTCGCCGCCTGTGGTGGAGCGCTAGGTCGCGTGGACAGTTATGTTAGCCAGAGCAGAGTTGCGGCGATAGCGGCGATAGCGACGACAGCGAAGTAATTTCGTGCGGTTTTTTCGTAGCGCGTAGCAACGCGCCTGAAACGCTTCAG
>NZ_JCAMOR010000040.1:0-67194 GCF_059512385.1 Bradyrhizobium sp. Crot121
ACAGACCTGAACGAAACGAGAATTGTGTTACCTATGTCGTCGGTCTGACCTGTTACCTATGTCGCCGGTTGCTCAGCGGCCAGACCGGTTCAATCGAGTGACGTCGCGCCCTAATGTGCAGAGCGGGGAAGCGCCATCAGGCGCAGTGCGATGGCGAACAGTTCGTTTTGCGAGGAGATGCCAAGTTTCTCGTAAGCTCGCTTGCGATAGGTGAAGGTCGAGTGCAGGCTGATCCCGAGATCCGCCGCGATCGCCTCGGACCCATAGCCTGATAGGATCCGCAGGCAGACGTCCTTTTCCCGGCCGGTCAGCTTGAGGAACGGCTCGCGGGTCGAAAACAGCGTCTGCAGTTTTGTCGGAGCTTCTGCTGCAACCTCCTCCTGGCAGTGACGCGCCACGATCGCGGTGATGGCTGGCGCCATGTTGCAGAGACGTGCGGCTTCGCTCCGCGTAAACCGGCCTTGCTCAGTGGTCCGGTAGAAATTCACATAAAAGCAGGCACTGTCGACCCAGATCGCCGCAGCGATCTTGTCGACGATCTCCGCATCCTCAAAAAATATCTTTCGATAGCCATCGCTGTACATGCGGCGGGAGAAGCTCGGCAGGACGACCGGGCGAGGCGCCGCCCGTTGGTGCAGGATCGTCTCCCGGTTCGGATCGGCCAGATGAAAATGCTCGGAATACGCCGCGCCGAGGTCCGGCCCGATGGCGATGTGCCCGATTCCCAGCGCACAAC
Source organism: Bradyrhizobium sp. Crot121 (assembly GCF_059512385.1). Classification (NCBI taxonomy): domain Bacteria; kingdom Pseudomonadati; phylum Pseudomonadota; class Alphaproteobacteria; order Hyphomicrobiales; family Nitrobacteraceae; genus Bradyrhizobium; species Bradyrhizobium sp. Crot121. The sequence continues at coordinate 737 of NZ_JCAMOR010000040.1, forward strand.
GCGCCGTCCGCTCCGCCTCGAAGGCAAACACCATGCAATGGCCGACGCCAGCCACGGCCCGAACCGTGTCCATCAGGACCTGCGAGAACGACGGGCGACCGATGGCAAGCACCATCGGTGCAAGGACGCCTGACGAATCTCCCGGTTCCACCGCCGCTGACCCCATCGCTTCCTCCGAATTTTTCTTCAAGCCTATCAGCAACATCCGCAGGTTTGAAGCGGTCTCATGCGGCATCCCGTCCCTTTTGAGCCGGCATGTGTCACCAATGAAGGGGACAGACGCGCGCCGCAAGACAAGCGATAATTGCAAAGCGCTGATGTGCCTGACGTCCTCGGCGTATCTGCGCGCCTTGAAAAAAGAATTCTTGCGGGAGGGACTACAATGAGGCTGGGCCTTGCGGGGCTTTGGATCTTCGTGACCGCGGTTCTCTGCACCGCGGACGCAAAGGCGGACATCAAGGTGGGCATCGTCGTCTCCGCGTCCGGACCGGGCTCGGCGCTCGGGCAACCGCAGATGCGAACGGTGGCGGCGCTGCCGAAGGAGATCGGCGGCGAAAAGGTCGTCTACATCCCGCTCGACGATGAGTCAGATCCCACCAAGGGCGTCCAGAACGCCCGGCGCCTGGTGATCCAGGATGGCGTCGACATCCTGATCGGATCGTCGCTGACGCCAGTGACGATGCCGATGCTCGACATCGCCATGGAATCGAAGACCCCGATCATCTCGCTGGCGGCCGCGACCGCCATCGTCCAGCCGATGGACGAGCGCCGGAAATGGGCGTTCAAGGTCGTGCCGAACGATGACCTGATGGCAGCCGCGATTCTCAAACATATCGCGAAGTCGGGGATCAAGACGCTCGGCTATATCGGCGTTTCGGATGGATATGGCGAGGGCTATTACAAGGAAGTCAGCCGGCTCGCGCCGACGCTTGGCCTGACGGTAACGACGCATGAGGTCTACGCACGCGCCGATACCAGCGTGACCGGTCAGGCCTTGAAGGTGATGGCGACCAATCCGGAGGCAGTGTTCGTCGCATCCGCTGGCACGCCAGCCGTATTGCCCCAGCAGGCCCTTCGCGAACGCGGCTATGCCGGCAAGATTTTCCAGAACCACGGCGTCGCGACGGAAGAGTTCATCAAGCTCGGCGGCGCCAATGTCGAAGGCGCCGTGTTCACCGGCGAAGCGTTCACCATCGCTGAGGATCTCCCGGCGAACGATCCGTTCCGGCTGGTGCGAGAGGAGCTCGTCACTGCCTATGAAAAGGCGAATGGCCAGAAGCCGAACATCTTCGCCGCGCATTTGTGGGATGCCGTCGCGCTGTTCAAAAGGGCGGCGGCAAGCGCGTTGAAGACCGCCAAGCCGGGTACGCCGGAATTCCGGGCTGCACTGCGGGATGAACTCGAGCGCGGCAAGGACGTCTATTTGAACAACGGCCTCTCCACCATGAGTCCGACCGACCACAACGGCTACGATGAACGTTCCGCCTTTCTCATCAAGGTGGAAGGTGGAAAATTCCGGCTGATGCGATAGGGCAGGCAAGACGAGGGACGACTTGAATGAGTGCACTCGGCTCCTCTTCCAGGACCAGCGCCGTTCCGCATCTGGACGTTGATCCCTTCGCGATCGCGTTCTTCGCCGATCCTTTCCCGACCCATGAGGTGCTGCGGGAAGCAGGGCCGGTGGTGTATCTCGACAAATGGAACGTCTACGGCGTGGCACGCTACGCCGAGGTCCATGCGATGCTGAACGATCCCCTCACCTTCTGCTCCAGCCGCGGCGTTGGCTTGAGCGATTTCAAGAAGGAGAAGCCCTGGCGGCCGCCGAGCCTGATCCTCGAGGCCGATCCGCCCGCCCATACCCGCACGCGCGCCGTGCTCAGCCGCGTGCTGTCGCCGAGCGTCATGAAGCAAGTGCGCGACGGCTTCGCTAAGGCGGCCGAAGCAAGGGTCGACGCGCTATTGAACAAGCGCAGCTTCGATGCGATCGAGGATCTTGCGGAAGCCTATCCGCTCTCGGTGTTCCCGGATGCGCTCGGACTGAGGGCCGAGGGCCGCGAGCATCTGCTCCCCTATGCCAGCCTGGTGTTCAACGCGTTCGGTCCGCCGAACCAGTTGCGGCAGGAGGCGATCGAGCGTTCGGCGCCGCACCAGGCCTATATTGCCGAGCAATGCCAGCGCGAGAACCTCGCACCCGGCGGCTTTGGCGCCTGTATCCACGCGCGCGTCGATGAAGGCGAGATCACCGCCACCGAGGCGCCGCTCCTGGTACGCTCGCTGCTGTCGGCCGGTCTCGATACGACCGTCAACGGCCTCGGTGCAGCCATCTATTGCCTGACGCGCTTTCCGGATCAATGGCAGCTCTTGCGCGACAATCCGGCGCTGGCGCGCAATGCCTTCGAGGAGGCGGTGCGTTTCGAAAGCCCGGTCCAGACCTTCTTCCGCACCACGACGAGGGAGGTCGAACTCGGTGGCGCGCCGGTCGGCGAGGGCGAGAAGGTCCTGATGTTCCTCGGCGCGGCCAACCGCGATCCGCGGCGTTGGGACAAGCCCGACAGCTACGACATCAACCGACGCACCAGCGGCCATGTCGGCTTCGGCTCGGGCATCCATATGTGCGTAGGCCAGCTCGTTGCGCGGCTCGAAGGCGAGGTGATGCTGTCGGCGTTGGCGCGCCGCGTCGCCAAAATCGAGATCACGGGGGAGCCGAAGCGGCGCTTCAACAACACGCTGCGCGGGCTCGACAGCCTGCCGGTTACGATCACTCCGGCCTGACGAGAGGTGCGATGACTGCGATCACCTTCATTCATCCCAATGGCCGAAGCGATCGGGTCCAGACCAGCGACGGCGAGAGCGCCATGCAGGCCGCGACCCGTCACGGGCTGGATGGCATCCTGGCCGAATGCGGCGGCAACGCCATGTGCGCCACCTGCCATGTCTATGTCGACGATGGCTGGCTGGCGCGCCTCCCGCCGATTGGCGACGAGGAAGACGCCCTGCTCGACGGCACGGCCTGCGACCGCCTGCCGAGCAGCCGCCTGTCCTGCCAGATCAGGATCACGCCCGACCTCGACGGGCTCGTGCTGCGCCTGCCGGAACGGCAGGTCTGAGCAACCATCGGGTGCGCGAAAACTTGGAGGAGAGGACGATGAAGCGGCTGGGCTGGACCCTTGTGTTACTCGGAAACCTGACCGCAGCGAGCGCCGAGATCTCCGACAACATCGTGTCGCATCGGTCTCATCCTTGCTGGATGCAATCGGAACTAGGCGCTCTGTTCCAGCCCCCCGGCGTTGCCGACCAGTTCGACCGCTTGAGCCCTCAAGTCTCGCTTGAGGACCTTGCCGAGCGAATTCCGCGGTAGCGCATCGACGATGAAGACGTATTTGGGCTTTTTGTATCCGGCGACCAGATTGCGAACGTGTTCGACAATCGACGACGGAGTCGGACCCGTCCCCTCGCATCGTTCGATGAATGCCGCGACGGCTTCGCCGAAGATGGCATCGGGTACCCCGACGACAGCCGCATCCGACACGTCCGGATTCTGGAGCAGAGCCTGCTCGACCTCTTTGGTATAGATGTTGAACCCTCCGCTCAACACCATGTCCTTCTTGCGGTCGACGATGTAGAGGTAGCCGTCCTCATCCGCCTTCGCGACGTCGCCGGTGTGGATCCAGCCGTCCTTGATGGTTTTCGCCGTATCTTCGGGGCGGTTGTAGTAGCCCCGCATGACCGAATATCTCCCAGGTTCGCCTACGCGGACGAGAAGCTCGCCGGGCTCGCCGGTCTTGACCTCGATGCCGGCGTCGTCGACGATGCGGACCTCGACGCCAGGCGTGGGGCGACCGATCGAAGCGGCATGGTCGAATTGCTCCTCATGGGACAGGGAGGTCACACCACCGACCTCCGTGATCGCGAAGAACGACACGAGACGAACCTGCGGGAGCAACGCGAGGAACTGGCGTTTCAGCTCGACAGGGAATGCCTCGCCCGTGACGACAATGCGCCTGAGGGACGCGCAGCGACCGGGATCGTGCTTTATCTCCGGAAGCAGCATCCTGCATACGGTCGGGACCATACCGACCACGCTAACTTTCTCCCTGGCAATCGTGTCCACCGCCTCGCGAGAATCGAACTTCTTCATCACCACGAGGGTGCCGCCAAGCGTCAGCGAATTGGCAAGCCGGGCGAAACCGGTTCGATGGGCAAGCGGAGTTGTAACCAGATAGACGTCGTCGCTCGATATTCTCCATTCGATCGCATTGACGAAACAATGCTGAACGACGACGTTCGAATGCGTGATGATCGCACCTTTTGGTGTGCCCGTTGTACCAGAGGTGTACATGATGATCGCATCATCGCAGCCGATCGGGAGGGATGGCGCCGGTGTCGGTTCCGACTTCCGCAGTTCGGCATACTCGACGGCACCTACGCAATTCGTTCCCGTCGTTATCCGGACGGCATCCGGATTCGCCTGCAATACTTTGTTTATCGCAGCGCCGTCGCCTTCGAACACGATGGCGGCGGGCCTGCTGTCGGAACATATATGCAGAAGTTCGTTCGACGTGAGACGGGTCGTTACGGGGACAACGATTGCGCCCAGCGAGAATGCGGCGAAGAAGAGCTCGACGACCTCCACACCGTTGGATAGAAATACGACGATACGGTCGCCTGGACCGATACCGTTCTCCCTGAGCCCGTTTGCGACGCTGCGGATTCTCCGATCGAGCTCGCGGTAGCTGAGCCTTTCCGATCCGCAGACCAATGCGACCTTGCTCGCATGACGCACCGCCTGCGCACGGAGGATGGTTTCCAGGCGCATGTCCGCTCCTTAAACGACGTCGAAGGCCGGGTATCGAACGTCGTCGGAAATCCGATCCCAAGCGACTTCGACGCGCTGACCGATGGCGACTGTATTGGGATCCCTGTTCAGGATGTTGCCGAGGATCCGTACGCCCTCGTCGAGCTCAACCGTCGCGACGGAAAGAGGAAGGCGCCCCTCCAGACCGGGACCGGGCACGCGAATGACGGTGCACGCGTAGATCGTACCCTTGCCCGACACTTCACGCCATTCGAGATTCCGGCTGCCCGTGAAAATGCTCACCGGGCGCGGATAGTGCTGAAACCGCCCGGTGTCCTTGCAATACTGCAGCATCAGCTTGCCGGCCTTCGCCCCCTCCCAGAAGGGCTTGGTATCAACGTAGATCGACGGTTTCGGGACGGGACGTCCGGTCTTTTCGTCAGCCATCTTCATGCCTCCAGAATCATCGCGGCGCTGGTACCCCAGTTGCGCGCGTAGGGAATTACGCCGATACCCGTCACGAGTGCGTTCTTCGGATCCGGTACTTGCCGACCCTCGCCTTCGCCGAACATTTGACGTACCGCTTCGGCCAGGTTGAGGCCGCCGCTGGCCAATCCCGGCTGCCCCGCGGAGATTTGGCCTCCGCCGGTGTTAAGAGGCAGGGTCCCCTTGTGGGAAAGATCGGTGTCGAGGGTGAACTCGCTGCCCTGCCCTCGTTTGCAGAAGCCGAAATCCTCGAACTTCATCATGACCGCGATCGTGAAATCGTCGTAGGGCTGGAACATCCGGATGTCTTTCGGAGCGAGCCCCGATTGTCCGTACACGATCGGCGCGATCTTCGAGAACCCTGTCTCTGTTATATCCGCGAGCGGATCGCTTCCGTTGAAGTTCGTCACCTCGGCATATGCTGTCGGATAGACCATCTTCGTGATTCCGAGCTCCCGCGCCTTCTTCTCGGTCGTCACGAGGAAGGCGTTCGCGCCATCGCAGAACATGACGCAATCGAGGAGGCGAAGCGGATCCGCGATGACGCGCGACTTCTCGTAGTCGGCCATCGTGATCGGTGTCTTGAACTTCGTGTACGCGTTGTCGTTATGCAGCGCGTGCTCGCGTTGCGTGATGGCGATCTTTCCCAGTGCCTCGGGCTTGATCCCGAACTGATGGTTGTATCGGCTCATGAGAAGCCCGAACGTCGCAGGAGGACCTTGAACGCCGGGCGGGTCCTGAAATTCGGAACGATAAGCTCCGTAGTTCGCCCGCCAGGCGGTGCTCGGCGCGTCCGCCGACAGGACGACGGCCACCTCGCAGTACCCATCGCGAATGGCCGATGCGGCGCGAGCCACGCCGCCGGTAGCGGAACACCCTCCGGTCCCTCCGTAGTTGAGCCACGTCGGCGTGATGCCGAGGGCTTCGGTCATGTAGACGGCGAAGAACGGATTGGGACATTCGCTTAGCGGAGTTGTCACTGAGAGGCCGTCGATCGCGTCCTTCGGAATGCCGGTAGCCGCAAGCAATTTTGCCAGCGCCTCACCTCCTAGATCGAATGCGCTTCGACCGCTCTTGAAGTCGATTGCGGTCTCGGAATAGCCGGCGATTACGATATCACGCTTCTTTCCTGACATGGTCACTCTCCGCGGAATTCGGGGGACCGCTTCTCCCGGAAGGCCTTCAGGCCTTCGTCGCGATCCTTTGTGAAATACAGAAGAAAGGATGCGTCGCCCTCGGCGTCGAAGCCGTCGGCAAGCGACATGTCCGCACCGCGGTCAATAACGGCCTTCGTCATCATGACCGGAATAGGCGCGTTCTCGCTGATGCTCTTGGCGATCTCCCTGGCCTTGTCGAGCGCCTTGCCCTGATCGGTTACATGGCTGACGATCCGATATCGCTCGGCCTCTGCCGCGGAGATCCGTCGACCGGTCCACATCAACTCCTTCGCGAGAGGCTTTCCGATCAGTCGGGGTAGGGTTTGGGTGCCGCCGCCGCCTGGCATCATCCCGAGCTTGATCTCCGGCAGGCCGAATTTCGCGCTTGCGCCCGCGACGATGATGTCTCCGACCAGGGCCAGCTCGAGACCTCCTCCCAAAGCGAATCCCTCGATTGCGGTGATCAGAGGCTTGGTGAAGCCGCCGATATCCTTGAACAGTCGGTTCACCTTCCGCGCTCGCTTCCGAAAACGGTAGAAGTCGAAATAGCCGTTCTCCGTGATCTGGAATTCGCTGGTGTCGATGCCGGTGCAGAAGGCCTTGTCACTGCCGAGAAGGATAACTGCCCTCACGTCCCTCTGGTGCTCGACTTCATTGAGAATTCCGAGGATTTCCTCAGCGGTCTGCTCGCGAAGTGAGTTCAGCTTTTCCGGTCGGTTGATCGTGATTTCGACCCAGCCCTTTTCCCGGTTCAGGATCACGTCCTGGTAGCTCATTCTTGGTCTCCGATGGTTCAATGGTCGGTTGATCGTTCCGCGCCCATCGCGGACGCTATCTGAGCGTGCAGATCGGCTATCGCGCGTGGGCTCGACCTGGCCTCATCGTCTATGCGCACCTCTAGAGCCACTCTGGCGGGTGGGCTGAGCACGAGCGCGCGATCGGCCATCTCGAGTGCATCATCGATCCTGTGCGTGATGAGTAGACAGGTCTTCCGAAATTCCCTTGCAATCTGCAGGAAGTCGCCGCGAAGGGTTTTGGAGGTAACGTGATCGAGCTGACTGAAGGACTCGTCCAGGAATATGATCTCAGGATCTATCGCGAGCGCTCTGGCAAGCGATACGCGCTGGCGCATGCCGCCGGAAAGCTCGTGAACATACTTGTTGTCCGCCCCGTCCAGACGCACTCGTCCCAGCCATTCCCGCGCGCTTCTTCTGGCTTCATTCTTGGGTCTTCCCAGGATAAGCAATCCTAGTTCGACGTTTTCCAGAGCCGTGCGCCAGGGCAAGAGACGGTCGGTTTGAAAGCTGACGGAAAGACGCCCTTTCAGCGCCTTGAAGGATGCGTAGGGATCGAACCCCGCCACTCTGATCTGTCCTTTGTTCGGACAGGTCGTTCCCATGATGAGATTCAACACCGTGCTCTTTCCTGCGCCTGTCTGCCCAAGAAGAACGACGATTTCTCCTCGCCTGACGTTCAGAGACAGGTTGTCGACGGCGAGGTAGCTTCCGAAAGTCTTTGACACTTCGCGCAGTTCGATGATGTTTTCTTCGGTCATCTTACGGTCGCCTCCGCGCGCCACTTCAGGAATAGCTTTTCCAAGCCATTCACGAATGCCTGCAGCGCCACATTGAGGATTACGAGGAAGAAGGTCCACGCCAGGACCTGGTCGATCCGAAACGTCGATTGAGCAAGATTCATCCGCGCGCCTATGCCGATCGCCGATGCTACGAGCTCCGCGAATATCACCATTCGTATCGCGTATCCGATGACGGATTTGGTCGTCAGGAAAACGTAGGCAACGATGTGCGGCAGAATGAGATAGCGGAGCACCTGCCACCGCGAGGGCCGAAAGCTCTCGATCATATCGACGAGCTCCTTGGGTAGCGCTCGCACCCCTTCGTAGACGTTGAGTGCATAGAATGGCAGCAAGATAACCAGCAGGATGAAGAATATTCGTGCCTCTGGGTTCTTGAACCAGAACACGGCGATCAACATCCAGGAAAGCGCGGGAATGCCGGTATCGATGACGACAACAGCTTTGAGATAGGCCCGCAAATGAGTGAACATTCCCATCGCAAGTCCGATGAGAACGCCTACCGTCATTGCGATCGTAACCGAAATAGCGAGGCGGACGAGTGTTACCGCCACATGGTATGGGTCGGTGAAGAAGAGTTCGCGCGCGGCATTCCAGACGGCGACCGGCGAAGGCATTATGTAGTCCGGAACGAAACGGCTGGTTACTTCCATTGCCGCAAGAAGCAGGACGACCACGACGACGGTTGCGACGATATCCCGTCGACTTTCGGCGTTGGGCCAAGCCCCGGCAAAACCGGCAAGCGGCTTGGCGATCTTGGCTGCATCTCCAGATTGAATTCGCGATTGCCCGGCGGCGGCTGAGATAGACATCTGCTTTTCCGGCATGTGCGTCAAACGGCGAAGAAGTTTTCGTCGATCGGCTTGCTCAACAGGCCGTTGCTGGCGAGAAAATCGCTTGCGATCATGACGGCCGACCTGGAAAGCTCGTCGCTCATGGGGCGATAGCCGAACTCCAGTCGGCGAGAACTCATCGCCTCCTTCAGGACATCGATCTGAATTCCGGTTTTGCTGCCGAAGAGATCGGCCGCCTTCGTCGTGTCGGCGTTGATTCCCGCGAGGCAGTCCTCGAACATCTTGCTGATCTTCGCAGCTATCCCGGGATTGGCGTCAGCCAGTTCTTTCCGGATCGCGACCCCGAAGTAAGGTAGTTCAATGCCCCCGGATATTTTCTTGTACACATCGCCGGCCTTCAGGAGCACGCGCAAGTCGGGCTTCCTTATCAGGCCGGTCGTGATGTTGGGCTCCCATGATATGGCGGCATCGGCACGATCGGCCATAAGTAACGATACGGACGCGGCCGGATTGTCGACGTTCTGAATCGTCGCGTCCTTTTCCATATCGAAGCCGAACGCCACCTTGATCAATGCTCTCACGATTCGGTAGGTGCCTGTCGACTGTAACGCCGCGATCGTCCTGCCCTTCAGTTTGGAGACGTCCTCGACGCCGCCCTTCGGCGCGAGCATTGCGATCATGTTCGCATCGGTGATCGAACAGACGTACTTGAGAGGGACGCCCGCCTGATAACGGGCAGCGAAGGTGTCCCAGCTTCCGATGCAGATGTCGTAATTTCCCGCAGTGAAGTCGTTGTAGTAGGTCGAAACGGCCGTATACGGCGACGGATCGGGGAGAATGATTCCGTTCTTGCGCCCGAGATGATTGGCGAGAATGTATTGGACGGGCAGCACCGTAAATCCGGGTTGCAGCGATGCCCAGCGGACATTGATGTCCGAGGCGGCGAGCGCATTGCGGATAATCGCCGGTGCGGAAACCGAGGCCACCGACAACGCGAGCAGCTTCCGCCTGGTCAACTGGATCATTCGTTCCTCCCCCGTACCGCGCTCGCGTTCATTCTTTTCCGGCCTCGACGCCGAGGGGCGTGAGGAGAAAAGTCCGCAATTCCGCTGTTGAAAGAAGCCTAAACTTGCCAAAGTCGGAACGATAGCGCATTTTCGCCTCCCCTTCGTTCCATAAATGGGACAAGTAGAGCGAGCCCGGAGGTCGGCGTGGCAAGAAAATTGGATCTGAACGCGCTGCTTCTGTTTTTTGAGGTCGTCAATGCAAGGAGCATTAGCGGCGCGTCGAAGAAGTTGGACATCCCCAAATCCACCATCAGCCGCAAGCTGATGTTCCTGGAGGACCAACTGAGCGCCGTGCTCTTCAAGAAAGGCGGCCGCAAACTTTCCCTGACCGACATCGGACAAGCCCTGTACGAGCACTGCGAACGTATCGCCGCCGAGATCGACGAGGCAGGACTGGGTACTGCCCGGATGCAAACGGAATTGCGTGGAATGCTGCGCGTCAGCATGCCTGTAGACTTTGGAACGGGATGGCTAAGCAGCGCGATTGCCGCATTCGCCGTAAACTATCCCGACATACATCTGGCTATCGATACGAACAGCCGCTGGGTTGATGTTTCGGTCGAATCTTACGACGTCGCCGTGCAATTGGGGACGTTGCCGGAAGCCCACGGGGGCGTGCGCCATCTCGCGAGCATAACTCGAGGCGTATATGCCAGCCCGGCATTCCTCGAACGTAGGGGCGTACCATCGAGTGTCGACGACTTCGAACATTTCGACTGCGTCGTTACCGAGCATCAACGCGCCGAAGGGGTCTGGACTTTCCGGAGCAGCCTCGGCGTCAAGGTGATCGACGTCGTGGGACGCATATCGGTAAATCACATCGGCGTTGCGCGAGAACTCGTAATCGGCGGCGTGGGACTGGGTATTCTGCCGAACATCATGTGTCAGAACGACATAAGAGCGAAGAGACTCGTGCGAGTTCTTACCGATTGGGAGAGCCCGTCGCTGCAAGTTAGCGCGACCTTCCTGGGGAAGCGAAAGGAATCCAGACGATTACGGGCTTTCCTGGATTTCATGGAAACCAAGCTCAAGATCGAGGGTGATTCCGTTTCGTCCAGAACCGGCACGCTCTAAGTCGGCGACGACGGTAATGCCAGGAGTGGACACGGATCCGATCACCGCGCGATCACTCCGCAATTCTGGTACACATGCTTGATCTCGATGAGTGCCGGTCAATGGCCTCGGAACGAAGCGCGTACGTCGAGAAGCCGCAATCTTTATCGGATTTCCTGCATCGGCAAGAATGGCGATCCCGGGAAGACTCGAACTTCCGACCTACGGTTTAGGAAACCGCCGCTCTATCCGGCTGAGCTACGGGACCGCGAACCCCTCTCTCGGAGTTTCGGCACCTCATAGCAGACTGAAAGGCCGATCGCCAGACTCCGCAGCGGTCGGCGCCGCTCGCGGATGATCCGCGTGAGACAGGGTTCCGGCGCGCTGTCGGCGCCTGGTCGAAGGGCTGCTTCCGCGAATAGGCGCACGCCAGATGTGAACAACAAGTTAACCGGCTGACAAGCCTTGCTTGAGCCAGATCAAGGTCATCGGCCGCAAATCACGTGAAAATCCAGAGCGGCCGCTTTCGGCCGTCCCACCTCACTCCTCCCCATCCGGAGCACTCTGTGAACAGCGCCGGCAGCCTTGCCACCCGTCTCGCCTTCCATCGCATCGACCAGAAGACCACTGCGCTGTTGCGCGAGGCGCGCAGCCTCGTCATCGATGCGCTGCCCGGGATCCTTGACCGCTTCTACGATCACGTCAGTCGCTTCGCAGAGATCGCGCGATTCTTCCGCAGCCGCGAGCACATGATGCATGCCAAGCAGATGCAGATGAAGCACTGGTCCATCATCCTGGAGGGGCGCTTTGACGCCGACTACGAAGCATCCGTGACGCGGATCGGCGAGATTCACAACAAGCTCGGGCTCGAGCCGGGTTGGTACATCGGCGGCTACAATGCGCTGTTGTCGGATCTCGTGAGCGAGGTCGCGATCCGCATGCCGACGCGCATGCTGAGTCGCGGCTCGGCGGCGAGGCAGGCCGCGATGCAGCGCGCGATCGTCAACGCGGCGCTGCTCGACATGGATATTGCGCTCGCCGTCTACACCGAGGCCGAACGCCGCGACCGGCGCCAGACGCTGGACCGACTGGCGACGGATTTCGAGAGCGCGATCGGCGGTGTCGTCGACATCGTCGCCTCCGCATCCACCGAGTTGCAGGCGTCGGCGCAATCGCTGCAAGGCGCGACCGATCGCACCTCGGCGAAGTCCGGCCTGGTTACGGTCGCTTCGCGCGAGGCGACCACGAATGTCAACGCAGTCGCCGCCGCGGCTGAGCAACTCACCGGTTCGATCCGCGAGATCGGCGAACGCGTCACCGATTCGGCCCGGATCGCGACGGAGGCGACCGCGGCAATCAATGCCGCCGGCGACAAGATGCAGAAACTCTCGGCCGCCGCGCAGCAGATCGGCACCATCGTCGGTCTCATCACCGACATTGCCGGCCAGACCAACCTGCTCGCGCTCAACGCCACCATCGAGGCGGCGCGTGCCGGCGACGCCGGGCGCGGCTTTGCCGTGGTCGCGCAGGAGGTCAAGTCGCTTGCCGAGCAGACCACCAAGGCGACCGCCGACATCGCCGCGCAGATCGGCGACATGCAGCAATCGACCACGGAGTCGACCAGCGCCATCGGTGATATCGTCGGCGTGATCCGCTCGATGGGCGAAGTGTCGAGCGCAATCGCCTCCGCCGTCGAGCAGCAGGACGCCGCCACCAGCGAGATCTCGCGCAACATCCAGCAGGCGGCGGTCGGTACCAGGGACGTGTCTGAGAACATCGCGGATGTCATGCATGCCGCCAAGGAGAGCGGCGGCAGCGCATCGAACGTGCTTGATGCGGCGGGCGAATTGTCGCGGCAATCGGAGCTGCTGCGCAATGAAGTGTCAAAATTCCTCGCGACCGTGAAGGCCGCCTGAGAACGTTGCGAGCTGACGCCGCTGTGATTCCGCATCCTGGCCGGGCAAAGGCGGTGGCGGCCGGGCGGGGTAAGCGGCTTCCTCGTCGCGGTCGTGCGGGTTCCATCCGGAGCCAAGCCCGCTACGTAAATCGAGGCGTCAGCCTCGCCTGCGACGAACGCCACCAGCTTGCATGCTGTCCTTCGCCTTGAAATTCCTAGAAAATTTTAGTCGAAGCCAGACGTGACCAGATGCGCTATGAGACCTCGCCCACACCCTGTGGACGCACGGTTCCACCGTGACAAGCGCCATCAAAATGACGACAATCCGCCCAACTCTCTCGCCCGTCCGAATCCGGCTGGGAATGCCTCTGTGATCGCCTCGCGTTTGCTAATGCTCAGTGTTGCCGCCGCCGGTGCAGCCGTGCTTGCGCCCGCGCGCGTCGACGCGCAATGGTGGCGCGGCACGCCGAGGGATTTCGAGGAATGCGCCGACGTCGCCGAGAAGGCGAAGACCAAGGAAGACAAGACCTCGCAGCTTGGCGACTGCAACGCGAAATTCGCCGGCCGCCGCAAGCCCGGCGGCGGCTACACTTATTATGACTTCCTGCAGGACCGCTCATTCGACATCTCCGGCCCCAACCCGACGCCGGAGGAGCAGAAGAAGATCGACCAGGAATATGCCCGCTATCTGGAAAAGCAGCGCCGCGAGAGCATGACCGCGGCGCTCGCCTTGAAGCAGCAGCAGGAAGCGCAAGTGCAATTGCCGCCAATGCAACCGCCCCCGCAGCCGGACGTCCAGAAGGTGACATTGCGGACCGAGACGGTGCGGGTGCCGGTGCCGGTGGCAAGCCCGGTCAAGCGGGCCGAGCGCATCAGAGCCGCCAAATGCGCCAAGGACTCGTTTTCCTGCGACTGGCCGCGGGTCTCCGCGAGCTGGAACGAGTTCAAGAAGATTTTCGCCCCGCAGCCGCCGGCGCCGCCCGCCAAGGCGAAGCAGCGGAGCTGACCCTTTCGGAATCGCAGCCCGGGTGAAGCGCAGCGTAACCCGGGGCCGCCCCCTAAGGCAAAGATCCCGGGTTGCGCTTCGCTCCACCGGGCTACGAGGTGCCTTAGCGCAGATGCGTGCGCTTGGCGCGGTGCGGCACGACCCGCTTGGGCGCAGGCGCAATCGGATCCAAGGCCGGCGCCCGCGATGCCGCGCGGCTCTCCTGCAATCGTGCGTCATAGCCCGGTGAGGGGACGACCGTCGGCGGCGCGGCATGGGACGCCGCGACTGAACCCAGAGTCAGAGTCACAACCGACCACACTGCGGTGGCGATCCGTCTCATCGATCCTCCTCCATCATGTCCCCATTGGAATTCGTGCGGGGCCGGCGCCTTTTCAAGGCATCAGCCTCGGATTTGCTCGACCGTCAACCCGGGCGAGCCCTTGCCCGCCGCCTCGGCCTGCTTGACCAGTTCGACGATACGCCGCGACAGCGGCGCCTTCAGGCCGCGCCGGTCGGCGATATCTGTGATGACGCCCTGTAGATAATCGATCTCGGTGCGTCGGCCGCGCCTCAGATCTTCCCACATTGAGGAGCGCGCCTGCGGATCGATCTTCATGGTACGCCCGAGCAGCGCCTCGAAGATCGCATCCGGCAGCCGCAACAGCGGCGGTATTAGCCCAGCCGGAATCGGCGTCGGCGACACCGGTCTAATGCCTTCCGCCTTGATCGCCGCGAGCCCCTCCGCCATCTGGTCGGCGAACAGCTTTCGCAAGTTGCGCTGTGCGAGCTGCCGCCGCAGCGGGATGTCGGACAGCGCATTCAGCGCGTTGTTGAGATTGACGATCAGCTTGCCCCACTGCACGCCGTCGATATTGTCCGTCGCGCGCATCGCAAGGCCCGGCACCGATAATTGCTGCGCCGTGCCCGCCGCGTCCCGTTCGACGACGATTGCGCCCGATGTCGAGCGGTGAAACCTGCCCTCGCCGAGACCGACCACGTTGAACGGCACCATCCCGCCCAGCACCTTTCGACCGGGTAGGCGCTGGCGCAACAGGCCGACATTGCCGACGCCGTTCTGCAGGCTGACGATGACTGCATCGTCAGGCGCGTGCCTCGCGATGAGGTCAGCCATATCAGCGGTATCCGCGCTCTTGACCGTGACCAGCACCGTGCCGGCGTCGGCAAAAATGGAGGGATCGTCGGACAGCGTGATCTCGTTCGCAGCAAGCCTTTGCTCTGACCCGTCGAAGCCGGTCAGCAGCAGCCCGTTACCCCTGATTTCATCGACCACGCGCGGCCGCGCCAACAGCGCCACTTTGCGGCCGCTGGCCGCCAGCATGCCGCCGACAAAACAGCCGATGCTGCCGGCGCCGGCGATCCCGATCGGTCGATCCAAAGCATTCATCCGCCGTTCAACCCCACGACCATAATCGATAGCAGAGTTGGTATTTTGTGCCTACCGAACCGGAGCCGCAGCCTGCGGCCGTGCCTTGTAACCGTCATGGGCGGCCGTTATGTTTTCGGCGCGGGGCAGATACGCGGGAGAAGACGATGGGTTTACTCGACGTACTCAACGGCATGCAGAATGGCCCGCGCGGGCCCAGCACGCCGAGCGCCGAATCCGACAAGGGCGGCATGTCGCCCATGACCATGGCCATCCTGGCACTGCTGGCCTGGAAGGCGGTCAGGCATTTCACCAATCAGCCCGGCGAGGCCCCACGGCAGGCGCCGGCGCCAACGCCAACTCAGACACCCGCTCCTCCGCCCGGCAACGTCGTCGCAGCAAACGTGCCCGGCGGTGCGGCGGGCGGCGGATTGAGCGATCTGCTCAAGGGCGGCCTTGGCGGACTGCTCGCCGGTGGTGCTGCCGGCACCATCCTGAGCGGCGGGCTCGGCGATCTCCTGAAACAGCTGCAGGATAACGGCCTCGGCGACCAGGCCAATTCCTGGGTCAGCAACGGCCCGAACAAGCAGGTCGCGCCGGGCGATCTCGCCAACGCGCTGGGTGCCGACCAGATCGACCAGATCTCCGCGCAAAGCGGCCTATCGCGCGACGACCTGCTCAGTGGCTTGAGCCAGTTTTTGCCTGACGCGGTCAATCACCTGACGCCGGACGGGCGACTGCCGAGCGACGAGGAAATGTCGCGGCGGGTTTGATTGCGGCCGCGGACAAAGGCTGATTTCTCGTTTCAGGAAAGGACGACCGCCATGAGCGGCATTCTTTGGATCATCATCGTCGGCTTCATCGCAGGCCTCATCGCGCGCTTCCTCTCACCCGGACCGAACAACCCGAGCGGGTTCATCCTGACGACGGTGCTCGGGATCGCCGGCGCGTTTCTCGCGACCTGGGTCGGACAGGCCATCGGCCATTACAGCCCCGATCAAGGCGCAGGCTTCATCACCGCCACCATCGGCGCGGTGGTGGTGCTGTTCATCTGGAACCGGCTGGTGGCGAGCGGCGTCATTCCCGATCCCGGCAGGCGGTAGCGCGCTTTGCTCTCGCTCCGTCATGCCCGGGCTTGTCCCGGGCATCCACGTTCTTCGTATCCGCGGCCAAGATCGTGGATGGCCGGGACCCGGCTACGCCAAGGCTTCGCCGGGCACTCCAGCGTCGGTCCGGCGAAGCGATAGCGAAGACGGGCAAGCCCGGCCATGACATAGAGGATGGGCCTACGAAATCAGATGCATTCCCGCATCCATGCGCACACATTCGCCGGTCATGTTGCTCGAGGCCGGCGTCGCCAGGAAGCAGACGAGCTGCGCGATATCTTGCGCCGTTGACGCCACCTTCAGCGGCACCCTCGCCACGACAGCATCGCGCACCTGCTTGGCGCCGGCTTCGCCGCGGCCCTTGGTGAACCAAGGCGTATCGATATAGCCGGGACAGACCGTGTTGACGCGAATGAGCGGCGCGAGCGCACGCGACAGCGACAACGTCATGGTGTTGAGCGCGCCCTTGCTGGCGGCATAGGCGATCGAGGAGCCGACGCCGGAGATGCCGGCAACCGATGAGACATTCACCACCGCCGAGGCGCGCCCCGACGCGTTCGCCGCGGCTTCAAGCAGCGGGCGGGTCGCGCGCACCATCTGGAACGGCCCGATCGTGTTCACCGCGTAGATACGATGGAAATCTTCCGCCGAGAGCCCGTCGAGATTGTCGTGCGCGACATGCTTGGTGGTGCCGGCATTGTTGATCAGTGCATCCAGCCTGCCCCAGGATGCCGCCGCTGCGGCGATCTTCCGACAATCCTCGTCGCGCGACACGTCGCCCTGCACCACCACGACCTCGGCGCCGGCGCTGCGGCAAAGATCGGCGGTCTCTTCGGCTTCGTTCTTGCTGTTGGAATAGTTGACGACGACGCGTCCACCGCTCTTGGCCAGGATCTGCGCGGTCGCGGCCCCGAGGCCGGACGCAGAGCCCGTTACGATCGCATACAAACCATCCTTCGACATTCGCACTCCACTCCCTCTTTAGCTTTTGCGCTCAAAACGTTGCGGCGCTGGCATACCATATCGCATGGCCAAGGCGACAAGCCAGAACTCCGTTGCGTGGAATTTCTCCTTCCGCACCATGGCTCGCATGCCGCGGCCGCAGGCGGCCCTGCGGACAGCGCTTGTCAGGGCTATGGCTTTTCCCCATCATAAAGCGCAAGAACGAAATGCACTTGGCGCGACCGTTTGGCGCGTCCGAGACGTGCCAAATTCCATAGCTTGAGGAACGCCGTGGCGGAGAGTGAGAATATCGTCGTCGAGACCGCAGAGAAAATCTTTGCCGATCTCGCCGACGCCCAGACCATCAACAGTGACACGACGGGAAGCTGGAAAGCGCCGCTGTGGCAGGCGCTGAGCGAGGCCGGCCTGCCGCTCGCCTGGGTGCCGGACGATCTCGGCGGTTCCGGCGCGAGTCTGGCCGAAGGCTTTGGCGTGCTCAACGCCGCCGGCCGGTTTGCGATCGCGGTGCCGCTCGCCGAGACCATGCTGGCGGGCTGGCTGCTCGCGCAGGCGAAGATCACTTCCCCCGACGGCGAGATGACGGTGGTCCCCGCAAGCCCGAAGGACCGCATCACGCTCAATGCCGATGGCAGCCTGTCCGGCCGCGCCCGCGGCGTGCCCTTTGCCAAAGCGGCAAAGCATTTTGCCGTGCTGGCGCATGGCAACAATGGCGGCATCTCGATCGCGTTGGTCGAAGCCGACAAAGCCCGGATCGAGTCCGGGATCAATGTCGGCTACGACAATTCGGACACCGTGACGCTAGACAAGGTCGAGCCAATCACGATCAAGCCGGCGCCGAAGGGCTTTGACCAGACCACGCTGATGCTGATGGGCGGCGTGGTCCGCAGCCTCCAGATCGCGGGCGCGCTGGAATCGATGCTCGACATTTCCGTGCGCTACTCCAACGAACGTGTCGCCTTTGAGAAGAAGATCTCGAAATTCCAAGCGGTGCAGCACAATCTCGCACGCCTCGCCGGCGAATCCGCCGCCGCGCTTGCGGCCGCGACCTCTGCCGCCGACGCCGTTGCGAATGCGACCTCTTTCGACGACGCAGTGTACCTCGAAGCAGCGTCCGCCAAGATCCGCTGCGCGGAGGCGGCCGAGAAAGGCGGCGCCATCGCGCACCAGGTGCACGGCGCGATCGGCTTCACCATGGAGCATATCCTGCATCGCTATTCGCTGCGTGCGCTGGCCTGGCGCGACGACTTCGGCTCGGAAAGCCATTGGGCGGTTGAGCTCGGCAAGCGTGTCGCCGCCAGAGGCGCCGACGAATTGTGGCCGCTGGTGGCCTCGCGCTGATTTACGGAAAGAGCCATGACTGCGGCCCTACGTTTCGATCCGATCCGTCTGCCGCCCGAATGCGAGCAATTACGCAAAGAGGTGCGCGCCTTCCTTGCCGAGGAGATCGCCGCCGGCACCTTTGATCCGAACAAGCCCAACCGCGAAGATACCGACGCGCCGGAATTCTCGCGCCGGGTCGGCGCCAAGGGCTGGCTCGGCATGACTTGGCCGAAGAAATATGGCGGCCAGGAGCGCTCGTTCCTTGAACGTTATGTGGTCACCGAGGAGATGCGGGTCGCCAACGCGCCGACGCGACGCTTCTTCGTCGCCGACCGCCAGAGCGGGCCGGTCCTCTTGAAGTACGCGCCCGAGCATATCAAGATGGACATCCTGCCGCGCATCTGCCGCGGCGAACTCTGTTTTGCGATCGGCATGAGCGAGCCGAATTCCGGCTCGGATTTGTTCGCGGCGAAGACGCGCGCGACCAAGACCGACGGCGGCTACCTCATCAACGGCAGCAAGATCTGGACCTCCTCGGCGCATATCGCCGACTACATGATCGCGATCTTCCGCACTTCGCCGCCGACGAAAGAAAACCGTCGCCATGGCCTGACCCAGTTCCTGGTCAAGATGAAACAGCCGGGCATTGAGGTGAATCCGATTGGCCAGATCACGGGGCAATTCGAGTTCAACGAAGTCGTCTTCACCGACTATTTCGTGCCCGACGATCACGTGCTGGGTGAGATCGATGGCGCCTGGAAGCAGGCGACGTCAGAGCTCGCCTATGAGCGCAGTGGCCCCGAGCGCTTCCTTGAGACCTATTACGTGCTGACCGAGCTGGTGCGCGCCGTCGGCGACAAGCCTGATACGCGCAGCGCCGAAGGCATCGGCCGTCTGGTGGCGCAGCTTCACACCATGCGCCGCATGTCGGTCTCGGTCGCCGGCATGCTGCAGGCCGGCAAGGAGCCGGTCGTGGAGGCCTCCATCGTCAAGGACATCGGCACGGTATGGGAGCAGCAATTGCCGCATCGCGTGCGCGACCTCGCCG
Organism: Bradyrhizobium sp. Crot121; assembly: GCF_059512385.1. Classification (NCBI taxonomy): domain Bacteria; kingdom Pseudomonadati; phylum Pseudomonadota; class Alphaproteobacteria; order Hyphomicrobiales; family Nitrobacteraceae; genus Bradyrhizobium; species Bradyrhizobium sp. Crot121. The sequence goes on from NZ_JCAMOR010000040.1 coordinate 20,389, forward strand.
CCTTCGTCGAGGAGACCGCCTCCAACCGCGAGACGCTGGAGAAGCAGCTCGAATTCGCGCTTCGGACGGCGCCGAAACTGACGATCCAGGGCGGCACCACGGAAGTGCTCCGCGGCATCATCGCCCGCGGGCTTGGGTTACGCTAATTTTTGTAGGGAACGCTCATGAGCAAATATACCGATATCGGCGTCGAGAAGCAGGGCCACGTCGGCCTGATCGAAATCCGCAGACCGCCGCTGAACTTCTTCGACGTCGCGCTGATCAACCAGATCGCGGACGCGCTGGAGGAATTCGACCGCGACATCGAGATCCGCGCAAGCGTGCTGGCTGCGCAAGGCAAGGCGTTCTGCGCCGGCGCCAATTTCAACGATCCGGCGCGGCAGGAGCAGGAAGAGCGCGCAGCCTCCGATCCGGCCGCCAATCTGCCGATCAACCATCTCTATGTGCAGGCGGTGCGCATCTTCCGCAACAAGAAGCCGATCGTCGCCGCTGTCCATGGCGCCGCCATCGGCGGCGGACTTGGCCTTGCCGTCTCCGCGGATTTCCGCGTCACTTGCCCCGAGGCGCGCTTCTCGGCAAACTTCACCAAGCTCGGCTTCCATCCCGGCTTCGGATTGACATTCACGCTGCCCGAACTGATCGGCAAGAACAACGCGGAATTGATGTTCTACACCAGCCGCCGCGTCACCGGCGAGGAGGCCTATCGCTGGGGACTCGCCAACGTGCTGGTGCCGCAAGATCAGGTGCGCGCCGAGGCGCTGAAGCTCGCGCAGGAGATCGCCGAGTGCTCCCCGCTCGGCCTCATCTCCACCCGCGCCACCATGCGCAGCGACTTCGCCGACCGCGTGCTCGCCGCCACCAACCATGAGCTGATCGAGCAGACCAGGCTGCGCGCCACCGAAGATTTCAAGGAAGGCGTGAAAGCCTCCGCCGAGCGCCGCGTCGCCAATTTCAAGGGGCGATAACGCCGTTCTCGATCGTCATGGCCGGGCTTGTCCCGGCCATCCACGCGCATCCCCTCGCGCGGAGCCGAAGAACGTGGATGCCCGGGACAAGCCCGGGCATGACGGTGAAGCGCGTGGCTCAGGCGGCGAGCCGGAACGTGACGCCACCCAACGAGAACTCGTCGCCGGTCACCGCAAGTCCCTTTTTCCTTGCAGCATCGCGCACCCTCGCCGCGTCCGCCACCTTGAACGTCAGCGCGCTCATGATCTCGCTTTCGCCGTTGACGAAGCGGAAGGTGCAATTCGGCAATCGTAGCTCGGTCCCGCTGACCGGCACCTCAAGGATCCGCCCCCAATGCGCCGCGAGCACTTGCGGCTCCGGGCTCTGCATCTCGACTTCGGTCAGCGCCTGCGTCACATCCTTTCGGATGTGCTTCTGCCACTCCGGCCCGGCCGGCGGATAAGGCCCCAGGACATCGTCGCTGCCATCGGTGTGGTTGAACTCGATGAAGGCGGCGCAGCAGTCGCGCGGGTGGAGTTGCACGCCGTGATAGGGCGCGTGCGTGATCACATTCGCGGTGCGCACGCCGATGGCGTTGGCATGCGCGCCGCGCGCGTCGGGATCATCACAGCAGAAGATCGCCATATAGCCGCCGCGGCCGCTGGTCTTCTCAATGAAGCGGCCTGCCGCCGTGCCCGGTTTAAACGGTGCCACCACTTCGAGCAGGATGGTGTCAACCGGCAGCAGCGCGTTCTCCAGGCCATATTTCGCGACATTGCCGTCGCGATAGCAGACGCTCAGGCCCATGATATCGGCGATAGCTGAAATCACGGGCTCGAGTTCTGGCGCCACCAGACAAATCTGGCGCAGCCTGAGGTAGCCGGCCATCCCTACTCGCCCTTGAAGACGGGCTTGCGCTTCTCGACGAACGCCTTGGCCGCTTCCTTGTGGTCGGCTGTCTCGCCGCAGCGGGTGTGATGGATGGCTTCGCCGTCGAAGCAATCCTCGAGCGACAGATGCTCTGCATTGTTGATGTTGCGCTTGATGAAGCCGAGCGCGATCGACGGTCCCTGTGCCAGCGACATCGCAAGCTCGCGCGCGGCGGCGTCAATCTGCGCATCCGGCACCACCTTGGTCACGACGCCAAGCGCATGCGCCTCCTGCGCGGTGAGGACCGGCGAGGTCAGATACAGCTCGCGCGCCTTCGCGCTGCCGAGGAGTTGGGTCAGGAAATAGGTCCCGCCATAGTCGCCGGAGAAGCCGACCTTGGCGAAGGCGGTCGTGATCTTGCAGGACTCGCTCGCCACCCGCAGGTCGCAGGACAGCGCGATCGAGAGCCCGGCGCCGGCTGCAGCGCCGTCGAGCTGCGCCACCACCGGCTTTGCCATCTGGTGCAGGATCCGCGAGACCTCCATGCCGCGACGTAAGTTGGTAAGTTTGGCCTCGAACGGCAGCGGCGCCCGCCCTTCCGCCATCGACTTCACGTCGCCGCCGACGCAGAAGGTGCCGCCGGCCCCCTTGATCAGCACCGCGCGCACCTCGTGATCCTCGGCCGCCCGCCGCGCCGCCTCCACCAGGCCGCGCGTCATGTCCGGGTTCAGCGCATTGCGCCGCTCCGGACGGTTCATGGTGATGGTGAGCAGGCCGTTGTCGAGGCTTTGCAGGACGATGCTGTTTTCAGTCATGGGTTTGGCTTTCTTGGTTGTTGTTAGTTAGATCCATCCACCGTCATTGCGAGCGGAGCGAAGCAATCCATCTCGCCGCTTGCGGAGCCATGGATTGCTTCGTCGCTATCGCCCTCGCAATGACGGCCACGCTTCGCGTCACTTCTTCACCAGCGGGCAGCGCGAATTTTCCAGCGGCTGGAACGCCTCGTTGCCGGAAACGGTCGCGAGCAGCTTGTAGTCGTCCCAGCGTCCCTTGGACTCGGACGGCTTCTTCACCTCGAACAGATACATGTCGTGCACCATGCGGCCGTCCTCGCGGATCCTGCCGTTCTTGGCGAACATGTCGTTGATCGGGGTCTCCTTCATCACCTTCATCACAGCCGCGGCATCCGTGGTGCCCGCGGCCTTCACCGCCTTCAGGTAATGCGTGACGGACGAATAGACGCCGGCCTGCGCCGAGGTCGGCACGCGCTTGGTGCGCTCCATGAAGCGCTTGGTGAATGCGCGGGTATCGTCGTTCAGGTCCCAGTAGAAGGCTTCGGCGAGCAACAGCCCCTGCGCGGTGTCGAGGCCGACACCGTCGATGTCGGTGACGAAGGCGAGCAACGGGGAGAGTTTCTGACCGCTCTTGGTCAGACCGAATTCGGCCGCCTGCTTGATCGCGTTGATGGTGTCGCCGCCGGCATTGGCAAGCCCGATCACCTTCGCCTTCGAGGCCTGCGCCTGCAGCAGGAAGGACGAGAAGTCCGACGTATTCAGCGGATGGCGCACACTGCCCAGCACCTTGCCGCCCGTCTTGACCACGACATTGGTGGTGTCGTTCTCGAGATCCTGCCCGAAGGCGTAGTCGGCGGTCAGGAAGAACCAGGTGTCGAGGCCGGATTTGACCGCCGCGAGACCCGTCACATTGGCCTGCGCGAAGGTGTCGAACACATAGTGCACGGTATAGGGGCCGCAGGCCTCGTTGGAGAGGCGGATCGATCCGGGGCCGTTGAAGATGATGATCTTGCCCCGCGCCTTGGCGATCTCGCCCGCGGCGAGCGCGGTGGCGGAAGCCGCGACGTCGAAGATCATCTCAACGCCCTGGTTGTCGAGCATATCGCGCGCGATGTTCGCGGCGAGGTCGGCCTTGTTGAGATGATCGCCGACCACGACCTCGACCTTGCGGCCCAAGACCTCACCGCCGAAATCCTCGACCGCCATCTTGGCGGCGGTTTCGCTGCCGGGGCCTGTGATGTCGGCGTAGAGGCTCGACATGTCGAGGATGCCGCCGATCCTGAGCGGCGGCGGTTTGCTCTGCGCCAGCGCCGCAGTGGCCGAGACCGCCAGCATGCAGGCGAATGCGCCCGACAGAATCCGTTTCATGAAGTCCTCCCGGTTCGTCAGCCACATTGACTGCGGTCTACCATTTTGCGGCGCGATCATGCCGCATGAGATTGGTGGCAGCAAGCCGCGGCAATGCATGAATCCGCCCCTGGTTTTCCGTTAAGCGGAATGGTCTTCGGGGGCGTCAGCTCGATACAATATCTCGGCGTCGATCGAAGTTTGCGGTCGGACCAAACACCGCTTTGATCACGGGTCGCGCCCCGAGCACCGACTTGCAATTGAGGCCGCAGGCGCGTCCGGACATGCGGCAATCAAAAGCGCGTGCCTCGCTGCTGATTTCGATTGCCTCCCGGTGGCCGCCATTTTCTCGCCTAGTTCCCACGCCCCTAGCTCACGACAAACATTAACGAATCCCTGACTCCGTGTTGCTCGCGAGACACGCCGCCTCAGTAAAGCCACGCAGCGCGTACCGCTTTTGTTGCGGTTGCGAGGGGGCTGGGGGTACGGTCGTCGCCAATATTCGGTAGCCCTTCGAGGAGGAGCCATGAACGCATATCGCGGCCACACCGGACTGGTCGGCCGGCACTTGTTTCCGCGGCTGCGCGCCGTCGCGACCGCGCTGTTGCTGCTGCTTCCGATCGTCGCAAGCCCGGCGCAGGCTGCGCCGGAATCGGCGGCCGCTCGCGCCTCCACTGCCCACGTCTTTCTGCTCCGCGGGGTCCTGAACATCTTCTCGCTGGGACTGGACGAGATCGCCGCGAAACTAGAGGCGCAGGGCATGCGCGTGACGATCAGCAATTACGTGTTCTGGTCATCGCTCGCCAACGAGGCCGCGGCCGAATACCGCAGCGGCAAGATCAAGACCGTTATCCTGGTCGGTCACTCCTCGGGCGCGACCTCCCTGCCGGATATGGTCGCGAGGCTGGACCAGCTCGGCGTTCCCGTGAAGCTTGCCATCGGGCTCGACTCGGTGTTCCACACCAGCCTTTCGGGACGGGTCGGACGATACATCAATTTCTACGTCGCCAACGGCGCCGGCACTCCGGTCGAAAGAGCCAGGGGATTCCAGGGTACGCTTGACAACGTCAATGTCCAGAGCGTGCCGGGCGTCGGGCACCTGACGATCGAAAAGAGCCAGATCATGCAGCAGAAGGTGATCAGCGAGATCGACGCTGTCGTCTTCGGCCGGCCAAGCCCGGCATCGCCGACGAAGCGGCGGCAGCCGAGTGAGGCAAGCGCCGCCGTACCACCACGGGCGGCCGCCAGCGCGGCTGCGGTCCGTAACTGATCCCGGGCCTATCGAATTGCGGCGCGCAGGTTGCGCCGCAATTCTTGCCAATTCCTGCGCGATAGTTCATCTCAAACGCGGGCAAGTGGCCAGCCGGCAATCGGGCGCCGGCGTATCTGCGCGCCGAAACCACAGGCGGAAGGCGCATGATCAATCCGAAACCGCTAATGGCCATTGTGTTTCGGGCAATGCTTGTCGCCTGCATCTGGCCGGCCGGTTGCCATTTCGCGCTCGCGGCTCCGGCCGCAAAGCAGGCCAATACCGCTGCCACGGTGGCCGCATTGCCGCCCCCTGCCGCCGAACAACCCGCTCCGACGCCACGGGTGCGCGCCTATCTGTTTCGCGGCGCCATGGGCCCGATTTTTTCGCGCGGCATGGATCAACTGACCAGCCGCCTCCAGGAGGTCGGCGTCGAGGCCGACGTTAACGAGTTTACCATCTGCCGGCTCATCGCCGCCAAGGCGATCCGCGAATACAAAAAGGATCCTCTTCCGATCGTCCTGATCGGGCACTCGATGGGCGGACTTTGCTCCGTGATATTCGCCGAAGTCCTTCAGGAGGAGAACATCCCGGTCAGCCTGATCGTCGCCATCGATCCGGCGCACGCAACGGGGAAAGTGCCGCTCAATGTCGAGCGCTTCATCAATATCTTCATGTCCGACAGCGTGTTGGGGGGCGGCGATGTCGTCGCCGAGTCGGGCTATCAAGGCCACTATGCAAGCTTCGACCTGAAGGACCACAAGGAAGTCACCCACATCAACATCGACAAGATGGATACCATCCACGACCAGTTGGTGAACGCGGTCGTGCAACTCGGGACGACACCGATGCAGATCAAAGGCGAGACTGCACCGCTGCGCTACGTCGTTCCGCAAGATGCGCCGCTCGAGCTGTGGGACAGCGGCATTCCGCAATACGCCCGCGCAGGCGACACCTTGCAGGGTCTGGCCACAGTGAACCACGTCCCGCTGTGGTCACTCATCCAGGCCAATCAGCTCTCCGATAATGCCCCACTGACCGCCGGCCAGCGCGTCGTCATCCCGCGCCACCTGATGCCAGTCTCGCAGCAGCCCGCAACAACGGCGACGGCCGCGGAGCCGGCAAAGCGACCGGCAAGTCCCACTCCCCGCCCTTCGCGGGGCCAGGCTTCGGGCGAGAAGTCGTCTCCGCGACCACGGTGATAGATGTCTGCACGTAGCCCGGGTGGAGCGGAACGCGCAATCCGGGATCTGCGTCAGCCTTTACGAGCGGCCGCTGGCGCTTCACCCGGGCTACGGCGCCATTCCGATTTAAGCAGAAACCGTGCTGCGGCTAACCGGCCGGCATGAACGGGATCAGCATCGGAACGCGACGGCGATACGCTCCATATTCCTCCGCGCCGAGTTCGGCGCTGAGGAACACCTCCTCCATCCGGGCCTTCTGCGCCATGCCAAGCGAGATCAGCACCGCGCCCAGGATCGCCGTCACCGTCCCGACCGCCACACCGGTGACCAGCATTCCCGCGATCAGGCCGGTGTAGATCGGGTGGCGCACGAGGCCATACGGCCCGGTGTCAATGACGTGGTGGCCTTCCTTGTGCGTGATCGCGTTCGACCAGAACCGTCCGAGATGGATTCGCGCCCACCAGGTGAAGGAGATTCCGGCCAGCGTCAGGACCGCCATTACGTAGATGCCGAAGCTGCCGAACTGCCACAACGGCTTTTCCCCCAGCACCTGTCCGGTCCATGGCAGGAACAGAATCGCGCCCACGAGGATCGGGATGCGGTACCTCAGCGAGTCCGAGGTCATGACGTGCTTCTTGGTCTGGCCGGACCAGACCGATGCCGCCACCCAGCTCATGACCCATAGAATCCAGATGATGGCGAGCAACTGGGTGGGCCAGGTAGCGGTCCACCCGCTCCAGACAAACGCGAACCATTGACCAGGGTCTTGCGACATATTGCAACCGTATCAGGCGATTGGATCAGACGCCAAACCGGCGCGTGGTATTGAACGACTGGGCGCCCGGGCTCGACGCCGGTTCCCATTCCGCCTGATTGTGACCGGAGCCAAGCAGATGCGCAATGGTTTCGCGAAGCACGGGCTCGACCGGCCCGGGCGCGTAGCCGAGTTCGCGCTGCGCCTTTTCGATCGACAGCGCCTCTGCCCGCCGCGCGATCCGCACCCCTTCGGCCGTGCCCGACGGCGGCCGGTGGGTCACGCGATCGGCAACGAACTCCAGGATGCCCGCGGTGATCTCGGCAAGGCGGCCATTGATCGCAAGGCGCGGCGTGCGCCGGCCCCTGACATGCGCCATGATCCGCAGCACCTGCTTCAGCGCGATGCCTTCGCCGCCGAGAATGTAGCGATGTCCGACCTGCCCGCGTTGCATGGCGAGGATCAGCCCTGCCGCGACATCGCGCACGTCGACCAGGTTCACGACGAAATCCAGATAGAGCTGCACGCGCTGGCTCAGGAACAGCCGGAGCATTTCCGTCGGCGGCGTGAAATTGTGGTCGTGGGTCCCGATCGGCATCGTGGGACAGCCGATGACGACAGGATATCCCGCTGCCGCCTGCTGCATCGCATAGCGTTCGGCGAGCATTTTCGAGCGCGTATAGGGCCCCGGCATGTCGTCGGGCAATAGCGCGTCGTCGGCGAGGCGATCGTCCGATCGCGAGGCGCGGAACAGGATTGATTCGGTGGAGCAGTGCAGGAGCCGCTTCACGCCACGCTTGCACGCGGTCCCGATCACGACCTCGGTGCCGCCACAGTTGACATCGTGGAAATCGGCTTTCCGCGGCAGCCACATCCCGGGCAACCCGGCAAGGTGATACACCTCGTCGACGCCGTCGATGGCGCTGTCTACGAGGTCGCAGTCAAGCACCGATCCCTTGACATACTCGACCTTCGGCAACGCCCGCGACGGCGGCTGCAGATCGAGCACACGCACGTCGCTGCCTTGCGCGACGAGCGCCGAGACCAGGTGCTTGCCAATGAAGCCGTTACCGCCTGTAACTAGGATTCGTGTCATGCGGTGGGATGCAGTACGGCTGGAGCTACTGGGAATACGACAGGGAATCTTGCGGAGGCTGGATAATACGCGCGAGATCGTGCCGAAAGCCCAGCGCGATGAATAATTTCGCCATCACGAACATCGGTCCGAGCAGCAGATGGGCGGGGTGGTCGGCCATCGAGGGTTTCCTGCGTTCGAACACCTGGTGCCCGATGATCTGCGAGGCGACTCCCACGACAAGGAGGACCGCCGTAAGCGACCACAAGCCGGTGATGGTCACATGACTGACAATCCAGGCGGCCAGTGACAGCAGAGCGACAGCCCCGCAAAAGATTCCCGCACCAAGCGCAAGATCGAGCAAGAACCAGTAGAACAGGACCGGCAGCACGGCGAGCACGGCCGCGCTGACCTCAACTCCGAACAGAGTGAAGGACAACAGGCTGAGGGGGAGAATGGCCGCCAGGAACAGGAACACGATGCCGAACACATGCATCACGCAATTCCAGGGGTCACGATGATATTCAACGTAATCGGTCAACTGCCGCCGAAAAAACGAGTTCATGCAGCACTTATCTTTCCTGTTGTGCCCGGACGCACGGCAAGACTGGCTTGCGCGAAATCCAGCGCTCCGGCTTCATTGCTGGTCCCCGCCGATGGGGTGCTACTTATGCTCGCAATCGGCCTCAAGTCAAAATGCCCCGGGGATAGTGTCGGACGGAGACCGACGTCGTTACGGAAAATCATGTCCTAATTCAGTCGGCTAGCAGCGGCGTCATGACACGGGGCCACAAAGTGACAGCGCATCACGCGAAATTTTGTGCACAAATGTTGCTGTTGTGCCTCATGCCTCCGGTGATAGCCGATTCGGCCCGCGCGGCGGGATGCGCTTTCGAAGCCCAGGGCGAGGGCCGGGTCGTGTCCGTGACCGGCGGGCGCAGCTTTCGTCTCGAGGACGGCCGCGAGATCCGCCTCGCCGGCATCGAGATTGCGGACCGGCAGAAAGGGGCCGCAGCCCTGTCGGCGCTGGTGATGGGACGCGACATCTCGCTGCAGGGCGAGGACGACGCGCCGGACCGCTATGGACGCCAGGCGGCGTTCGTCTTTGTCTCGGGCTCCGACGCGGCCGTGCAAAGCGAGCTATTGAAGCAGGGCCAGGCGATGGTATCGCCTGATGTCTCGAACCGGGATTGCGCCACCCTATTGCTTGCCGCCGAGGCCGAGGCGAGGCAGGCCAAAAGGGGAACGTGGGCCGACGCCTCGGCCATAAAAAACGCGGAAAGTCCGGGCGATATTTTGGCGGGGATCGGGCGTTTTGCGGTGGTCGAGGGGAAGGTCTTGTCCGTCCGTCAGGCGGGAGCAACCACCTACCTCAACTTTGGCCGGAACTGGACACGGGACTTTGCTGTGACTATTCCAAGGCGCATGATCCCCGCGCTCGAGGCGGCTGGGTTTGCGCCTAAGTCACTGGAAAATCGACGGATTCGCATCCGCGGCTGGATCGAAGCGCGCAACGGGCCACGGATCGAACTGCTCCGGGTGGGGCAATTAGAAGTGCTCGGCGGGAACTAAGGGCATGAAAAGGGGAAGCGGCTCTCCGAAAAGGTCGTGCTCAAGCAAACAGATGAGAGCATGATCCGGGAAGCTCGTTCTTCCGAGAGATCATGCGTAAACAGGGCGCAAACAGGGATGGGGTCGTGATCCGGCGGGTCGGACCATGATATCTTCCGGCAGCTTGAGAGTAGCTGGCGTGATTGAGGGTGTGGGACGGCGGGACAGGACGGGCCGCGGCCTTTCGGCTGCGCTGGCGCTTTTGTGCGCGGCGACCCTGCTGTCCGCCTGCGGCAATCTCGGCGCCGGCCGGTTCGAAACCGCAGCTCCGGTCGCGGCGCCCCAACCGGCAAAACCGAAGCCCACGGTCGCGCAGACGCCGGCGAGCGAGCGCGAGCACGAGCGGATCCTTGCCACCTATGGCGGCGCCTATGACGACCCGAAGCTGGAAGGCCTGATCAGCAAGACAGTCGATCGGCTGGTCGCCGCGTCCGACCGTCCCGACCAGGGGTACAAGGTGACGATCCTCAATTCCGGCGCGGTGAACGCTTTCGCACTGCCGACCGGCCAGCTCTATGTCACGCGCGGCCTGATCGCGCTCGCCAGCGACACCTCGGAGTTGTCGTCCGTGCTGAGCCACGAGATGGCGCACGTACTCGCAAAGCACGCCTCCATCCGCGAAGACCAGGCACGGCAGGCGGCGGTGGTGACGCGCGTCGTCACGGACATGAGCAATGATCCCGATCTCACTGCGCTCGCTTTGGCCAAGACCAAGCTCACGATGGCGAGCTTCTCGCGCCAGCAGGAATTCGAGGCCGACGGCATCGGCGTCGGCATCGCCGCGCGCGCGCATTTCGACCCCTATGGTGCCTCGCGCTTCCTCACGGCGATGGAGCGCAATGCGGCGCTGAAGGTCGGCAAGGCCTCGTTCGATCCGCGCGCGCAGGACTTCCTGTCCTCGCATCCGGCAACGCCCGAACGCATTTCCAATGCGCAGGCCGCAGCGCGGCAATATGCGGCGCCCGAAGGTGCCGAGCGCGACCGCGAGACCTATCTCGCCGCGATCGACAACATCGTCTATGGCGAAGACCCGAGCGAGGGTTTCGTCCGCGGCCGCCGCTTTCTGCACCCCAAGCTCGGGTTCACCTTCCAGGCCCCGGAGAACTTCACGCTCGACAACACCGCGCAGGCGGTGATCGGCGTTCGCGAAGGCGGCGCGCAGGCGATGCGGTTCGATGTGGTGCGGGTGCCGGCGGAACAGTCGCTCGGCGACTATCTCAACTCCGGCTGGATGGAAGGCGTCGACAAGGCTTCCACAGAGGATATCACCGTCAACGGCTTCCCGGCGGCGTCCGCCACCGCGCGGGGCGACCAATGGCAGTTCAAAGTCTACGCACTGCGCTTCGGCAGCGACGTCTATCGCTTCATCTTCGCGGCCAAGCAGAAGACCACCGAGAGCGAGCGCAATGCGCGCGAGACCGTCAATTCGTTCCGCCGCCTGACGCTCGAGGAAATCCAGGCCGCGCGCCCGCTGCGCATCAAGGTCATCAATGTGCAGCCCGGCGACACCGTGGAATCGCTCTCGCACCGCATGAGCGGCGTCGACCACCCGACCGAGCGCTTCCGCGTCCTCAACGGGCTGGACGCCCACGCCCAGGTCAAACCCCGCGATCGCGTGAAGATCGTGGTGGAGTAACGTAGCGTTTCGAGCGAAGTGGATTGCCGGTTCGCGCGAGGAAAACGCGTCAAAACAAGAATCTGGAGCTTCGGTTCTGATTCAATCAGAACCGAAGCTCTAGTCTTTCCCCGTTCGCCGCTACTCGATGATGTTTTCGCGCAGCCCGCTCAGCCAGAGCGCCAGCAGCGTCCACACCGCGCCGGACAAGAGATAGGCGCCGGCGGAGATCAGGCCGAAATGGGTCGCGAGCAAGAGTGCGGCGAGCGGCGCAAACCCGGCCCCGAACAACCAGGCGAGGTCCGAGGTCAGCGCCGAGGCGGTGTAGCGGTACATCGGCGCGAAGCTGGAGGCGATCGCTCCCGAAGACTGGCCGAACGACAGGCCCAGCAGAATGAAGCCCAGCACCATATAGATGGTTTCACCGACGGCGCCGGCATCGAGCAGTTGCGGAGCGAAGCCGCTATAGACGGCGATCGCGATCGCCGACCCGGTCAGCAGTAATTTTCGCCCGACGCGATCGGCGATCACTCCCGAAGCCACGATCGCCACCACGCCGAACGCGGCGCCGATCATCTCGATGATGAGAAAACGCACCGGGCTTTCTCGGGTGAACAGGAACACCCAGGAGAGCGGAAACACCGTGACCATGTGGAACAGCGCAAAGCTCGCCAGCGGCGCGAAGGCGCCGAGCAGGATGTTGCGCCCCTCGTCACGAACCGTATCGACGATGCGAGCCGGCTGCAGCTCGCGGCTTTCGAATGCCGAATCATATTCCGGAGTCGCCACCATGCGCAGCCGTGCGAACAGGGCGACCACGTTGATCGCGAACGCGACGAAGAACGGGTAGCGCCAGCCCCAGTCGAAGAAATCCTCCGCGGACAGGTTGCCGGCGAAGAACGCGAACAGGGCGCTTGCCACGATCAGTCCGAGCGGCGCGCCGAGCTGCGGCACCATGGCGTACCAGCCGCGGTGATGTCGCGGCGCGTTGATCGCCAGCAGCGAGGCAAGGCCGTCCCAGGCCCCGCCCCAGGCCAGGCCCTGGGCGGCACGCGCCAGCGCCAGCAGCCAGATCGCGACGACGCCTATCGTCTCATAGCCGGGCAGGAAGGCGAGCGCCACCGTCGCCGTGCCCAGAAGGAACAGCGCGATAATCAGCTTCGCGCTCTTACCGTAATGGCGGTCGATCGTCATGAAGATGACGGTCCCGAGCGGACGCGCCACGAAGGCCAGCGCGAAGATGCCGAAAGAATAAAGTGTCCCGGTCAGCTCGCTCGCGAATGGGAACACCAGGCGCGGAAACACGATCACGGATGCGATCGCATAGACGAAGAAATCGAAGAATTCGGACGTGCGGCCGATGATGACGCCGATGGCGATCTCCCCCGGGCGCGCCGGTTCGTGACCTGCCGTCATCGGGTGGCCGTGAGCCATTGCTGGGGCCTGTGTCATCGCCATCGCGCCTTATGCCTTATTCCGTTCTTGATTGAGACGGCCACCATCCGGTCTTGCCGCTAGCGGCCTCAAAGGCGCTGTTTGGGCCGCTATTGCGCACTGCAACATTGGACAAATTGTCCAATGTCCTCTTTGTTGCATCGCAGCTACCCCCTGTTTCACATAGGAAATTTCCAACAAGGTTCCACCGTGCGTGTCTTGAGGATTCTGGCGTTGCTGCCGCTCGCAGCCGCTCTTTCAGGTTGCGATTTTGTCGTACTCGCCCCGGCCGGCGACGTGGCCGTGCAGCAGCGCGACCTGGTCGTGATCTCCACCGTTCTGATGCTCTTGATCGTCCTGCCGGTGATGGCGCTGACCGCGCTGTTCGCCTGGCGCTACCGGGCGTCGAACACATCAGCGCGCTATGAGCCCGAATGGGACCATTCCACCCAGCTCGAACTCGTCATCTGGTCGGCGCCGCTCCTGATCATCGTCTGCCTGGGCGCCTTGACCTGGATGGCCACCCACCTGCTCGACCCCTACCGCGCGCTTGGCCGCATTGACGCCGATCGCCCGATCGAGGCCCAGGACAAGCCGCTCAATGTCGAGGTGGTCGCGCTCGACTGGAAATGGCTCTTCATCTATCCGGAGTACGGCGTCGCCACCGTCAACGAGCTTGCAGCTCCCGTCGATCGCCCGATTCGTTTCCGAATCACGGCCTCCTCCGTGATGAACTCCTTCTACATTCCGGCGCTGGCCGGCCAGGTCTACGCCATGCCGGGCATGGAGACGAAGCTGCACGCCGTGACCAACAAGCCCGGCGTCTACAAGGGTTTCTCCGCCAATTACAGCGGCGCCGGCTTCTCCGGGATGTACTTCGCGTTCCACAGCCTGACGACGGCCGAATTCGACAAGTGGATCACGAACGTCAAGGCAAGCGGCGACATGCTCGGCCGCAACGAATACCTCGTGCTCGAACGCCCGAGCGCCAACGAGCCGGTCCGCCGCTACGGCTCCGTCGATAGCGACCTGTTCAAGGCGATCGTCAACATGTGCGTCGAGCCCGGCAAGATGTGCGCCAGCGAGATGATGGCGATCGATGCCAAGGGTGGGCTTGGTCGCGAAGGACTGAACAACACGCTGCCGCTGACTTACGACAAATATGCCCGGCGCGGCGCGGTGTTCGGGCCCGAACCGACCTACGTGGCGGGCATCTGCTCGGTCGACGAACTCAAGGGGCAATCCGAGCCGGAGAGCACCGTCCCGTTCGACACGACGCCGCTGCGCGGGGCCGGCCTCAAGCGGCCGCTGTTCTCGCCCGCCAATCCATCCTCGAGTTCCCTTCTTCTCGGACCGCGTCCGAAATCAGACTCCTAAAGAGCGCCGCATGTTCGATACTTCCTCCCTCGCCAAAGCGATTTTCGGCCGCCTGACACTGGAATCGCTGCCGCTGCATGAGCCGATCGTCGTCGGCACTTTCATCGTGGTCGCGCTCGGCGGCGCCGCGCTGCTCGGCGCCGTCACCTATTTCCGGCTCTGGGGCTATCTGTGGCGCGAGTGGTTCACCACCGTCGACCACAAGCGCATCGGCATCATGTACATGATCCTCGGCATTGTGATGCTGCTGCGCGGCTTTGCCGACGCCATCATGATGCGCCTGCAGCAGGCGATCGCCTTTGGCGGCTCCGAAGGTTATCTCAACGCCCACCACTACGATCAGATCTTCACCGCGCATGGCGTGATCATGATCTTCTTCGTCGCCATGCCGCTGGTCACCGGGCTGATGAACTACGTCGTCCCGCTGCAGATCGGCGCGCGCGACGTGTCGTTCCCCTTCCTCAACAATTTCAGCTTCTGGATGACGGTCGGCGGCGCGGTGCTGGTGATGATTTCGCTGTTCGTCGGTGAATTCGCGCGCACCGGCTGGCTCGCTTATCCGCCGCTGTCGAATATCGGCTACAGTCCTGACGTCGGTGTCGATTACTACATCTGGGGGCTGCAGGTGGCCGGCGTCGGCACGACGCTATCAGGCATCAACCTGATCTGTACCATCGTCAAGCTGCGCGCGCCCGGCATGACGATGATGAGGATGCCGGTCTTCACCTGGACCTCGCTGTGCACCAACGTCCTCATCGTCGCCTCCTTCCCGGTGCTGACGGCGGTTTTGGCGCTGCTGTCGCTCGATCGCTACATCGGCACCAACTTCTTCACGAACGACTTCGGGGGCAGCCCGATGATGTACGTGAACCTGATCTGGATCTGGGGCCACCCCGAGGTCTACATCCTGGTGCTGCCGGCGTTCGGCATCTTCTCCGAGGTGACCTCGACCTTCTCGGGCAAGCGCCTGTTCGGCTACACCTCGATGGTCTACGCCACCGTCGTCATCACGATCCTGTCCTATCTGGTCTGGCTGCATCACTTCTTCACGATGGGCTCGGGCGCCAGCGTGAATTCCTTCTTCGGCATCACCACCATGATCATCTCGATCCCGACGGGAGCGAAGATGTTCAACTGGCTGTTCACGATGTATCGAGGCCGCATCCGCTTCGAATTGCCGATGATGTGGACGGTCGCGTTCATGTTCACCTTCGTGATCGGCGGCATGACGGGCGTGCTGCTGGCGGTGCCGCCGGCCGACTTCGTCCTGCACAACAGCCTGTTCCTGATCGCCCATTTCCACAACGTGATCATCGGCGGCGTGGTGTTCGGCGCGTTTGCCGGCATCGCCTACTGGTTTCCGAAGGCCTTCGGCTTCAGGCTCGATCCATTCTGGGGCAAGCTGTCGTTCTGGTTCTGGGTGGTGGGCTTCTACTTCGCCTTCATGCCGCTCTACGTGCTCGGCCTGATGGGCGTCACACGCCGCCTGCGGGTGTTCGACGACCCAAGCCTGCAGATCTGGTTCATCATCGCCGGCATTGGTGCATTCCTGATCTTCCTCGGCATCATCTCCTTCCTGGTTCAGATCGCAGTCAGCGTGCTCAAGCGCGAAGCGCTGAAGGACGTGACCGGCGACCCCTGGAATGCACGCACCCTGGAATGGGCGACCTCGTCGCCGCCGCCGGCCTACAACTTCGCCTTCACCCCCGTCGTTCACGACAACGACGCCTGGTGGGACATGAAGCGCCGCGGTTATCGGCGTCCGCTCACCGGGTTCAAGCCGATCCACATGCCGAGCAACACCGGCACGGGTGTCATCCTCGCCGCGCTGGCCACGGCGATGGGGTTCGGCCTGATCTGGTACATGTGGTGGCTGGCGGCCGTGAGTTTCATCGGCCTGCTCGCGGTCGCGATCGGCCACACCTTCAACTATCACCGCGACTATCACATTCCGGCCGATGAGGTCGTCCGGGTGGAAGATGCGCGCACGCACCTGCTTGCCGCTGGAGCCAAGTCATGACACTCGCCGTCGTCCCTCCACAAAATTCCGAACCGGTCTTCTACGTCGTCGACGAGCACGAGCATCCGGAAGGCGCGAGCACCATGCTCGGCTTCTGGATCTACCTGATGAGCGACTGTCTCATCTTCGCGATGCTGTTCGCGACCTTTGGCGTGCTCGGCGGCAACTACGCGGCAGGCCCGGCGCCCAAGGATCTATTCGACCTGCCGCTGGTGGCGGTCAACACCTCGATGCTGCTGCTGTCGTCGATCACCTATGGTTTCGCGATGCTGGCGATGGAGAAGTCGCGCGTCGGCGCGATGCAGGCCTGGCTCGTGATAACCGGGCTGTTCGGCCTGGCATTCATCAGCATCGAACTGTTCGAATTCGCCCACATGATCCACGAGGGCGCGACGCCACAGCGCAGCGCCTTCCTGTCGTCCTTCTTCACGCTGGTCGGCACCCACGGCCTGCACGTCACCTTCGGCCTGGTTTGGCTGGTGACGCTGATGGTGCAGGTCGCGCGCTACGGCCTGATCGAGGCCAACCGCAGGCGTCTGATGTGCCTCAGCATGTTCTGGCACTTCCTCGACGTGGTCTGGATCGGCGTGTTCACCTTTGTCTACCTGATGGGAATGCTCCGATGAAAGCCGATACTCACTCCCTGCAACCCGCGCACGACGCACATCCTGCAGACGGACATGGCGAGCACCATGCCGGCGGCTCGCGCGAAAGCTACCTGATCGGATTCGGCCTCTCCGTCATCCTCACCGCGATCCCGTTCTGGCTGGTGATGAGCGGCGTGCTCGGAGACAAGCAGCTCACCGGGCTTGCGATCACGGCGCTGGCGGCGATCCAGATCGTGGTCCACATGGTCTATTTCCTGCACATGAACACCCGCTCCGAGGGCGGCTGGACCATGATGGCGCTGATCTTCACCATCATCATGGTGGTGATCGGACTGACCGGAACGCTCTGGGTCATGCATCACCTCAACGTCAACATGATGCCCGGGCATGACATGAGCACCATGCAGTGACGGCGCGCCCATCTGCCCTCTCGCTGCTGCTGGTCGCCCTTGCGGCGCTGGGCGTGGTCGCGCTGACCGCGCTCGGCGTGTGGCAGCTTGAGCGCAGGACATGGAAGCTGGCACTGATCGACCGGGTCGAGCAGCGCCAGCATGCAGCCCCTCAGCCGATCCCCGCGCCCTCGTCGTGGCACGCGATTACCGCGTCGAGCGACGAATACCGGCGGGTAACCGTCAGCGGCCACTTCCTGCATGAGCGCGAGACGCTGGTGGCGGCCGTGACCGACTATGGCCGCGGCTTCTGGGTCCTGACGCCGCTGCAGACGACGGACGGCGCCACGGTCCTGGTCAATCGCGGCTTTGTTCCCCCGGAGCGGCGGGAGCCCTCAACACGGCGCGAGGGAAACCCGCCCGGAATAGTGAGCGTTACCGGCCTGCTGCGGATCACCGAGCCAGAGGGCGGCTTCCTGCGCAGCAACGACCCGGCGGCAAACCGCTGGTATTCCCGCGACGTCGCAGCGATCGCCGCGGCGCGTGGACAGTCGCAGGTCGCACCGTTCTTCGTCGATGCGGACGCGACCCCGAACGGCGGCGGCTATCCGATCGGCGGGCTGACCGTCGTCAGGTTCCCAAACAACCATCTGATTTACGCGCTGACATGGTTCGCCATGGCCATTATGCTGGCGGCCGCACTCCTGCGCGCTTTGCGCGTCAGGGACCATGTCCGCGACTTCGATGCGCGGCGCGATGCCGTGCGGAGCCTGGTGGCCGCCGCACGCAATTTATCTCGCAAGACGGGCCCAGATGCTCGAGCGCATATCGGATCAGCATGACCACGGGAAAACGGCGGGCGAGGCCATGACGGAGCCGGCGAAGGCCGGCGCCGGCACAGCCCCGGTCGCGCTGGATGCGCCAAAATCGACCGACGACACCACCAACCGCAAGAACATGGCGCTGCTGATCCAGCTCCGCTGGACCGCGGTGATCGGCCAGATCGTGACGATCGCGTTCGTCGATCAATGGCTTGGCATCGCCCTGCCGATCCTGCCGATGGCCGGCGTGATCGCAGCCCTCGTGGCGCTCAACCTGTTGAGCCTGGTCTGGGTGCGCTACCGGGCGGAGATCAACAATCGCGAACTCCTGCTCGCGCTGATGCTCGACGTCGCTGCATTGACCTGCCAGCTCTATTTGAGCGGCGGGGCGACCAATCCGTTCACATCGCTCTACCTTCTGCAGGTGACGCTCGGCGCGGTCCTGCTCGACGCGCGCTCGACCTGGTCGCTGGTCGGGCTGGCTTGTTTGAGCTTCGCCGGGCTGACCGTCGCCTATCGCCCGCTCGGGCTGCCGCAGTACGGCTTCAGCGATCCGTTCAGCCTTCATGTCGCCGGCATGTTCATCGGCTTTGCGCTCAATGCCGTCCTGCTCGTGGTGTTCGTGACGCGCATCAACCACAACCTGCGGAAACGCGATGCCAATTTGGCGGCGCTGCGCCAGCATGCCGCCGAGCAGGATCACATCGTCCGCATGGGCCTGCTTGCGTCCGGGGCGGCGCATGAGCTCGGCACCCCGCTGGCGTCGCTGTCGGTGATCCTGGGCGACTGGCGCCGCATGCCAGCCCTCACATCGAATCCGGAGCTCTCGGACGATCTGTTCGAGATGGAAACGTCGCTGCAACGGTGCAAGTCGATCGTCACGGGTATTCTCGTCTCGGCCGGCGAGGCGCGCGGCGAAGAATCGTCGCCGACGACTGTAACTGCATTTCTCGCGGCGCTGGTCCAGGAGTGGCGCACGACGCGCCCGTCGGCTACGCTGTACTTCCGGAACGAGTTCGGCACCGACCTGCCTGTTGTCTCCGAGGTCGCGCTCAAACAGGCGATCTTCAACGTGCTCGACAATTCCGCCGAAGTGTCGCGCGACTGGATCGAACTTGCGGCCGAGCGCGCCGACGACCGGCTTATGCTGTCGGTCACCGATCGCGGACCGGGCTTTGCGCCGGAAATGCTGGCGCAGTTGGGCAAGCCCTATCAGTCGAGCAAGGGCCGCCCGGGAAGCGGCCTCGGCCTGTTCCTGGTCGTCAATGTCGTGCGCAAGCTCGGCGGGGTCGTGACGGCGCGAAACAATGCAGAGGGAGGCGCAACCATCAGCCTCGAACTGCCCCTGGCAACGCTTGCGATCGGAGGCAGCCTTGACGGATGAACGGCTGCTTTTGATCGTGGAAGACGAAGAAGGCTTTGCCCGCACCCTCAAACGTTCGTTCGAGCGGCGCGACTATCAGGTCGTCGTGGCGGCGTCGCTCGACGAGGCCCGCAAAGTGCTTGAAGAGAAAACCCCCGGCTATGCCGTGGTGGATCTCAAGCTGGGCGGCGCCTCGGGGCTGGCCTGCGTGGAAGCGCTGCATATGCACGATCCCGAGATGCTGATCGTCGTGCTGACCGGATTTGCCAGCATCGCCACCGCGGTGGAAGCCATCAAGCTCGGCGCCTGCCATTATCTCGCCAAGCCGTCGAACACAGACGATATCGAAGCCGCCTTCCGCAAAGCGGAGGGCAACGCCGATATCGAGGTGGCCGCGCGTCCCACCTCGATCAAGACCCTGGAATGGGAACGCATTCACCAGACCCTGATCGAAACCGATTTCAACATCTCCGAAGCCGCAAGGCGGCTTGGTATGCACCGCCGGACCCTGGCCCGAAAGCTGGAAAAACGCCAAGTGAAGTGACTGGAGCGTTTTCGAGCGCAGATATCGGCGCGCCGCGGGGCACTGGCCCCCGGCCGGGCGGGATGTGATAATGCGGCAAATAGGCTGGCCGGCCCCCGTCGGCCGCGCAGTGCGCCTGCTCGCGTCGCGGCGCCGAACCGGATCACGAATGACCGCGCTTTCCCAGGATATCGCCGCCGAGCTGAGGCGCAGGATCGACGAGCTCGAGCAGCAATTGCGCTCCGGTGCAGCCGAGAATGCACGCCTGCAAAGCGAGCTTGCGGTTGCGCGTGATCGCCAGAACGCCGGCGCGGCGATCCTGCGCACCATCGCAGCCTCCCCGTCCGATGCCCGGCCGGTGTTCGAGGCCATCGCGTCCAGCTCCAAGCGCCTGCTCGGCGCCTTCTCCGCGACCGTGCTCCAATTCATCGGCGATGAACTTCATCTGGTGGCGTTCACGCCGACCAGCCCCGAGGCGGACGAGGGACTGAAGTCATCATTCCCGCGACAGATCGCAGACTTTCCGACCTTTGCCCGGGTTCGCGATGGCAAGACGGTTCAGTTTCCGGACAGCGAGGCCGACGACGTCCCGCAACTGAACAAGGAGCTGGCAAGGCTGCGCGGTTTCCGCAGCGTCCTGTTCATGCCGCTGATGAACAGGGGAACGCCCGTCGGCATGATCAGCGTCACACGTGCCGAGCCTGGCGCGTTTGCCGCTGACCACGTGCAGTTGCTGCAGACCTTCGCCGATCAGGCCGCGATCGCGATCGAGAACGCGCGTCTGTTCAACGAGACGCGGGAAGCGCTGGAGCGGCAGACCGCCACCGCCGATATCCTGAATGTGATGGCAGGTTCGCCGTCCGACGTGCAGCCGGTGTTCGAGGCCATCGCGGCCAACGCCAACCGGCTGATCGGCGGCTTTTCCACCGCGGTGCTTCGCTATGCGGGCGGCGCCGCCCATCTGGCGGCCTTCACCCCGACCGATCCTGCCGGTGACCTTGCGCTGCAGGCGGCGTTTCCAATGCCCTTCGCTCAATTCCCGCCCTACCAGCTCGTGGCTGATGGTACGGCCGCGCAACTGCCCGACACCGAGCTCGAGCCGGCCGCACGGGATATCGCGCGTGCGCGCGGCTATCGCAGCATGTTGTTCGCCCCGCTGGTCAGCGAGAGCGAGATCATCGGCATCATCATCACCACGCGCCGGGCGACCGGCGCGTTCGGCGAGCACCAGGTCCGGCTGTTGCAGACTTTCGCCGACCAGGCCGTGATCGCGATCAAGAACGTCGGCCTGTTCAACGCGACAAGAGAAGCGCTGGAGCGACAGACGGCGACCGCCGACATTCTCAACGTCATCGCGAGCTCGCCAACCGACGTGCAGCCGGTATTCGACGCCATCGCCGAAAGTGCGAAGCGGCTGCTCGGCGGCCAGACGGCGCTCGTCACGCGCGTTGTGGATGACATGCTTCATCTGGCAGCCCACACGGCGGGAAGCGAAGCCGGGGACAGGGAGATAGAGAATTCGTTCCCTACCCCGCTGACGTCCCCGGGGATTCACAGCCGGGTCGCACAGAGTTCAACCATCGCATTTCGCAACGATATCGAAACCGAACCCGATGTCTCCCAGGCCGTCAAGGAGATGGCGCGCGCCAGAGGATATCGAAGCATCATCGTCGTGCCGATGCTGCGCGAAGGCGTTGCGATCGGCACGATCGGTGTTTCGCGCGCCGAAGCGGGCCCGTTCGCCGACAACCAGATTGCCCTGCTCAGGACGTTTGCCGATCAGGCCGTGATCGCCATCGAAAACACGCGGCTGTTCAACGAAGTGCAGGCCAAGACCCGCGATCTGCAGGAAGCCCTCACCTATCAGACCGGCAGCGCGAACATCCTGAAAGTGATTGCGTCCTCGCCGACAGATGTCGGACCGGCATTGAAGGCAATCGTCGACAGCGCCTGCGAGCTTTGCGATGCCTATGACGCCGCCGTGGCGCTAAAGGACGGCAACGATCTGCGATTCAGCGCTCATCACGGGCCTATTCCCATTCCCCTTGAGAAATGGCCGATCAATCGCAACTGGACTGCGGGCCGCGCCTTTGTCGACCAGACCCCTGTGCATGTCGCCGATCTCCGTGACGAGCAAACTGACTTTCCGGAAGGCCGCGAGCTTGCGCTTCAAATGGGACACCGCACCATTTTGAGCGTGCCGCTGCTGCGGGAAAACGAGAGCATCGGCGCGATCGTGCTTCGCCGCAACGAGGTGCACCCGTTTACCGACAAGCAGATTGCACTTTTGCAGACTTTCGCCGATCAGGCCGTGATCGCAATCGGCAATGTGCGGCTGTTCGAGCAGGTGCAGGCCCGCACCAGGGAACTTGCAAAGTCCCTCGACGATCTGCGCGCCGCGCAGGATCGCCTGATCCAGACCGAAAAGCTCGCCTCCCTTGGTCAGCTCACGGCCGGCATCGCGCACGAGATCAAGAATCCGCTCAACTTCGTCAACAATTTTGCCGCACTTTCCGCGGAACTGACGGGCGAGCTGAGCGATTTGCTGGCATCAGCGTCACTCGCCGACAGCGTCCGCGACGAGGTCGATGAGCTGAGCGGCCTCCTGAAGGGCAATCTGCAAAAAATCGTGCAGCACGGCAAACGCGCCGATTCCATCGTCAAGAACATGCTCCTACATTCGCGGGAGGGCGGCGGTGAGCACCGGCCGACCGACGTGAACGCGCTTGTGGAGGAGAGTCTCAACCTCGCTTATCACGGCGCACGCGCCGAGAAGCCGCGGTTCAACGTGACCCTCAGGTGCGACCTCGACCCGGATGCCGGCACGGCCGAGGTGTTCCCGCAGGAGATCACGCGTGTGCTGTTGAACCTGATTTCGAACGGCTTTTATGCGGTCGCCAAGCGGGGCAGCGAAAATGGTCCAGGATTTGAACCGGAGGTCAGCGCCAGCACACTCAGCCGTGGCGAATACGTCGAAATCCGGATCCGCGACAACGGCGTCGGCATTCCGCCCGAGGTAAAGGAGAAGATGTTCAACCCGTTCTTCACGACCAAGCCGGCAGGGGAAGGTACCGGCCTTGGACTTTCCATGAGCCATGACATCATCGTCAAGCAGCATGGCGGCACGATCAATGTCGAGACCGAACCCGGCGCGTTCACCGAGTTCACCATCCTGCTGCCGCGCAGAAGTAATTTTTCGGATAGTAACAGAGGTTAGCCGTGAGTGTGATGGTCCTGGTGGTGGATGACGAGCCCGATGTGGAGGCCTTGTTCCGCCAGCAATTTCGCCGCGATCTTCGCGCCCAGCGCTTTGTGATGGATTTTGCCGGGACGGCGTCGGAGGCCCTGACCCGCATATCCGACGTCGGCGAGCACTCGCTGATCCTGATCTTCTCCGACATCAACATGCCCGGGATGAGCGGGCTCGAGATGCTGCCGGAGGTCCGCGCCCGGCGGCCTGACGTTCCCGTGATCATGATTACGGCCTACGGAGATGCCGCGACGCGCAAGAAGGCGCTGGAGCGAGGCGCGGACGACCTCTTGACCAAGCCGATCGACTTCAGCCAGGTCCGCCAGGAGATCGACGCGAGGCTGGAACGATCCGCATGACCGCCACCATTCTCGTAGTCGACGACGAGCCGGATCTGGAGGCGCTCGTGCTCCAGAAATTCCGCCGGCAGATCCGCGACGGACTGGTGAGCTTCGTCTTCGCGCGTGATGGGCTTGAAGCCCTTCAGTCGATCGAGCAGCATCCCCATGTCGATCTTGTCGTCTCCGACATCAACATGCCGCGCATGGATGGCCTGTCGCTGCTGGCAAAACTGCAGGAGGCAGAGGACAAGAAGTCGACCATCATCGTCTCGGCCTATGGCGACATGAGCAACATCCGCACCGCGATGAATCGCGGCGCATTCGACTTCATCACCAAGCCCATCGATTTCGCCGACCTGGAGATGACGATCGAAAAGACGATGCGTCACATCGAAGTCCTGCGCGAGGCACGCCGCCGCCAGATGGAGGCGGAGCGCGCCCACGCTTCGCTGTCGCGCTATTTCTCGCCCGAGCTCGCCAAGCGCCTTGCCGCCGGGGACGACGGCGACGACATGGAGGTGCGCTGGCGCGAGGTCGCCGTGATCTTCACCGATATCACGGGCTTTACCTCGCTGGTCGAGACGGCCGTGCCCGAGGTGCTGGCGGAACTGCTCAACGAGTATGTCGGCGGCCTGACGGATGTCGTCTTCGCGCATGAGGGAACGGTGGCGAAGGTGATCGGTGATGCCATCCAGGTGCTGTTCAATGCGCCGGGCGACCAGCCCGACTATGCGACCCGTGCGATTGCCTGCGCACAGGCGCTCGATGAATGGGCGGAAGCGTTTCGCGGGCGTTGGAAAGAGAGAGGCGTGAATTTCGGCGCCACACGGATCGGCGTGCACGCCGGCCCGGCGCTGGTCGGCAATTTCGGCGGCAACCGCTTCTTCGATTACACGGCCTATGGCGACACGATCAACACCGCCGCCAGGCTGGAAGCCGCGAACAAGGCGCTGGGCACGCGGATCTGCGTCAGTGACGCGGTCGCAAACGCGGCACAGGACTTCAAGGGACGACCGATCGGCGATCTTGTCCTGCGCGGACGCAGCGAGCCTTTGCGCGCCCACGAGCCTTTATCGGCAGCAAGATTCGATGCGCCGGCCACGACGCAATATGCGACCGCCTTTGCCAAGCTTGAGTCGGGTGACGCCGCGGCCATGCCGGCTTTCGCCGCACTGGTCGGAACGCATGCCGACGATCCGCTCGCCAGCTATCATTTGCGGCGGCTGCTCAACGGCGCCAAAGGCATCCGCATCGAGCTCGCCTGACCGGGCGCACGTTTCCGTTACAGATGAAACATATTAATGGTCGGACATCGGCATCGAACGCTGCGGTGTCGGGCTTGTTGGCTCTTCTTGATTGATTACTTCTAACGCCAGGGCCATTGCGCTGCTTGGTGCAGGCGCCCTCTGAGCGCAGTCCTGGAGCGTCGAAAAATTGAAACGACGATCGTACGATTATATCGTTGTTGGAGCAGGCTCCGCGGGCTGTGTCCTGGCGAGCCGTCTCTCCGAGGATGCCAATTCAACTGTTCTCTTGCTCGAGGCAGGTGGATACGACCGAAATCCGCTGGTCCGCATTCCGATCGGACTAGGAAAGCTTCATGAGTATGGGATCTACGATTGGGGCCTGATGGCTGAGCCTGATGCCGGTCTCAATGGCCGCGTGATTCCCGCAAAGCGCGGGAAAGTGTTGGGCGGATCTCACTCGATCAACGTGATGGCATTCACGCGCGGCGATCGTGCCGACTATGACGGCTGGGCTCGCGCGGGCGCCCGAGGATGGTCCTACAGCGATGTTCTCCCTTACTTCAAACGTTGTGAAACGTGGCAGGAAGGAGGAAGCGTATTGCGCGGCGGATCGGGGCCGATACACGTCGAGTTCTCGCGCTCAGTCGATCCGCTGTTCGACGCCTGGCTCGCCGCTGCGCGCGACCTCGGCTTCACATTCACGAACGACTTCAATGGAGAAACGCACGAGGGGTTCGGGATAATCCAAAATACCACCTGGAAAGGCCGTCGAGAGACGACAGCCTCAGCCTACCTTCGATCCGCGCTGAAGCGCGCAAATCTGGTACCTCATACCAGAGCGCAAGCGACTCAAATCGTTTTTGAGGGTACCCGAGCGGTGGGAGTACGGTACGTCAGCGGTGGGCGAAGCGCCTACGTGATGGCGAATCGAGAGGTCATACTGTGTGCGGGCGCGTATCACACGCCACATTTGCTCATGTTGTCGGGTATCGGGCCGACGAAGCATCTCGCCTCTCTTGGGATCGAAACACTTATCGATCTGCCGGTAGGCCAGAATTTGCAAGATCACCTTGCTGCATGGTTCAACTGGAGCCGCCCCACGCCGGGTGCCTTCCACAGGACGATGCGCCTTGACCGAATTTCGTTAGCCCTGGTCCGAGCTTATCTATTTGGGACCGGACCTGGGACAATGCTTCCGAGGTATCTCTTCGGGTTCGTCAAGACCGATCCTTCGCTCGAGGCGCCGGACATCGAATTCATGTTTCGGGGAACGGCCGCTCAGCCCTACGTCTGGTTCCCAGGGATTCGTCCGGCTTTTGAAGACGGCTTTGCGATCCGTCCAACATTGCTGCATCCAAAAAGTCGCGGGGAGGTCTCGTTGAGATCGACAAACCCCCTTGATGCACCGAGAATCCGCAACGGATTCCTCGAGCACCCGGATGACCTTGCGACGTTGCTGCGTGGAGCAAAAATCGGTCTCGAATTGGCCGCTCACCCGGCGGTTGCCTCGCTGGCAGGAAAATCAGCCGGACCTTCGCGCGTCCAATCGGACGGCGATATTGAACAGTGGATTCGAAGCACGGCGATCACCGCAAACCATCCGTGCGGCACTTGCGGAATCGGGAGTGTCGTGGACAGCCAGCTTTCAGTCCTTGGCGCGACCTCGCTTCGGATCGTCGACGCGTCAGTCATGCCAACAATCGTATCTGGGCACATAAATGCATGTGTTCTCATGATCGCCGAGAAGGCCTCTGATCTGATCCGCGGCCAACAGGGACAGGTCCTGGAAACGCATGGCTTGACCCCGGCACAATAGTGGCCCGGGCGCCGCCGCCATGGCAAGGCGCCCTCGTTATCTCGACTGGCCGGCGAGCGACCGTTCCTCCATCGCGAACAGGCAGAACGCGGCGCAGCCCAATCGGAGCAATGAGTCGTTCGCTTCTTGGTTCTGAAGCGATCCGATGACGGATAGAAACGTTGGGACAGGGTGGCTGTCGGATTATACCGCTTGCTCCAACACAACTTTAGGCATTGAATTTCACACAATAATGCGCTGCTGCCGCGAGTCGTTTGGCGATGCAGTGTTTCGATCAATCAATTCTACTCAATCTCACGCGAAGCAAGTCACCATAGGCTTGCGCGCTCGCTTTTCCGCGCACCGCGCCGAAGCCCACGAAAAACAAAACACCAATTGGCCATCATGGAGGGAACAATGTCACGAAAGCTTTCGCGACGACAATTTGTAAGTGCGACTGCCATGTCGTCCGCAGCGCTGATCACGGCGCCATATGTGCGCGGCGCTTACGCCGCTGGCAAACTGTCGATGGGTTTTTGGGACCACTGGGTGCCGGGCGCCAACAAGACCTTAACCGATCTCGTCAATGAATGGGCTGCGAAGGAAAAGGTCGAGGCTCAGATCGACTACATCACCAGCCAGGGCAACAAGATCCTCCTGACCGTCTCCGCCGAAGCGCAAGCCAGATCCGGCCACGATATCCTGGTCATGGCCACGTGGTTGCCGCATGCGAATGCCGAACTGCTCGAGTCCGTCAACGACATCATGGCGCCGATCATCCAGCAGAACGGCGCGGTCAACTACACAGTCGAATATCTCGGCCAGGCGGGCGGCAAGTGGCTCGCCGTTCCCTCGTGCGTCGGCAGCCAGATCAAGGGTCCCTGCTCGCGTATCGACCTGATGAAGAAATACGCCAATATCGACGTGCAGGAGATGTATCCGGCCGGCAGCCCGCCGAAAGCGGACAACTGGACCATGGATACGTTCCTTAGGGCTGCCGAGGCCTGCCAGAAAGGCGGCTTCCCCTTCGGCATCGGTGTCGGCGAGACCGCTGACAGCACTGATACCGCCGGCGCGATCTTCCAGTCGTTCGGCGCAGAACTCGTCGACGCCAAAGGCAACCTGACTGTCAGGACCGACGCCGTCCGGCAGGCGCTGGATTTCTACAAGAAGCTGATCGCCTTCCTGCCATCAGACGTCGCGGCATGGGACGATGCCTCCAACAACAAATGGCTGATTTCCGGCAGGGGCGCGCTGATTATGAACCCGCCGAGCGCCTGGGCAGTCGCCAAGCGCGACGCTCCGCAAGTTGCCCAGCAATGCTGGACCCACGGCTTTCCGGCCGGCCCAAGAGGTCGCTTCGCGCCCTACGTGCCCTTCTTCTGGGCCATCTGGCAATTCTCCAGGAACAAGGCGGCGGCCAAGAGCCTGCTTGCGCATCTCTCGCAGCCGTCATCGATTGAGAAGCTGGTGGTCGCCAGCGGCGGCTATGATCTGCCGGCCTACCAGAACCTCACGACACTGGAGGTTTGGGCGGAAGCGGAGCCGCCAAAGGGCACGCTCTATCACTATCCGAACCCCTATAACCATCAGAAGCTGTCAGTTGCGGCCTCGCCAGCACCGCCCAAAGTCGCGCAGCAGATCTACTCGCAAGCGACGCTGACCAAGATGTGCCTGCGCCACTCGCAGGGTGAAGCAATGGAGAGGACCCTCGGATGGGCGGAAGCCGAGTGCGAAGGTTTCATGAGGAGCTGAGGACACGCACGCAATCCATGGCGACGAACTCAGACGCGATTGCTAATAGCCTCACGACGTGGTTTTCAACTTGGTCTGTTGGCCTGCTATGGCTAGCGCTGCCTTTCGATCATGGATGAGATTCTCAAGCCGATGGGCGGCGACATTGAGCGTAGCGGCATCAAGGGCGCCTTCGTCGTCGGTCCCCGCTCTGGCACGCTGCGCACGCAAAACTTCGTCGATTTGATTTTCAATCTCGAACAGCTCCGATTCCGTTTCAGCCTTTCTGATCCTTTGTCCCAGCGCGTATAGCGAATCCAGCGCAGCTTCTTTGGTCTCGAGTTCGCCGGATCTGAGAAATTTCCAGGCCGCTGCCAATATTGAGGCAAGCGCGCCCAATGCCATTGGCGTGAGAAAAATCGCGTTGCTCCACTTGTCCAGGAAGCTTTGCTGGGTGCCGTTGTAGAACTCCGCGGCGCCTGGATGAACCGGAAGATAGGCGCCGGGGTCAGTATCGGGCGCCTTCATCTGCGCCAGGATCGGCAGTTCGCCCGACAGGTCTCGGCGCGCGCTCGTAAAGGCTTGCGTGAAATCAGCAACCAGATCGTTATCAAGGGACTTCTTGGCAACCAGGTAGAACGAAACTTTCAGCGTCGTGACATCATCTGCCGGGATCGGAGGGGAGCCTCGCAACGTACCCTTGGGGATGTCGAAGCTCTCGTACGCGCGCTCCTTCTCGGCTATGGCTCCCGCAGCATCGATCGGGATCAGGACCGGGGCGGCTTTCCCGCTCTGGGAGAAGAGTCCCCGCACCAGCGACAAATACTTCTCGGTCATGGGCATCACGAAAAGGACGACGCGCACCTCCTTGCTGTCGACCGCCCGGCGCGTGTCGGCCGGCGCAAGGTTCTTGAACACGACATTGGCGCGATCAAGGGCGTATTCCTTGGTCAGCGCGCTGACGATCTTCTGATTGGTCTCGCCTCCAACCACCCCCACAGTGACGCGCTTGAGGCCGCTCATGTCCGTGATCGACGATCCCGGTGGCGCGACCAGCAACACCACCGCTTGAGCGAGGACGACGATTGCTTGCGCCTGCGACAGGTCGCCGACGTCGCCGCGGACCACCGCCAGATCGGTCTTGCCCGCGGCAAACTCGTTGGCGGACTCGACTGCGCCAGTGGTTTCAACCACCTTGAGCCGGACCGGCGCGTTCACCTCGGTGAGGCGACTCGCCAGCGCGGAAACGACTCTTGGCGCCTCGCCGTCCAAGGATCCGACCGCGATCGACAGCGTGACCGGCCGGACATACCAGCGATACGCGAATAGACTTGCCCCCGCGGCCAGGGCAACCAGCCCGGCCACCATAGCGACGCGCAACCAGATCGGCAGCTTGATTGCGTCCATGCCTATTCTCGACAAATGATCATCGGCCGAACCTGCCTCTCCCCCTGCGCGACCCTCGAAAACCAAGTCATTAAGGACACCGCCACTACGACTGTTCTGTGTGACCCACCTCCGCTAATCCATTGTCGAATGGCTGGCCGCTTTTGGAGCCGATTGTTTCAGGTTCGAAGCTGCTTTTGTTTGATTGGTGCTGCAGTTTTCTGGCGAGTTCTTTTCTCCCACTATGCCCTCAAAAGGATCGCGAACGATCGCCTTCAGCGCCAACAGGTCATCCTCATTCAGAAAAGAGATCTTTCCTGCGGGCGTCGTCACCATTCTTCCAATCGTTGAGAGGGGAATGCCGAGTTTCGCCGACAACCTGGCCAGGTAAATGGTATCGCGGATCGTTTTGACATCTTCTCCGCCATGGCCGTTTGAAACCGAGTGAACTCCGATCGTTGCGCTCTCCGATACGTAGCGCTTCCGGCTCGCCAAGAAAATGAACGCACATGCCGAGTCGCACTCTCCCGAAACGTACGTCGTCAACCGCTTCTGACGCGTGAAGATTGCGATCTGGAATCCTTCATCGAGTTTTCCACCTTTCGAGCTGAGATCGATGCCGAGAACTCGCCGCTGGGCGCTGAAATGAGATCTAAATCGTATGTAGTCGCCCTCTTCGATATCGCCCCGCAGCCTCAGGACATCTCCGGAGCAACCCGCCACGCGCGTAATCTCCATGCTCGCGCAATCCGCCGACAGGAAAATGGCTGAGAGTGTGAGTAGCGTCCTGATCACTCATCTCTCCCCAATCAGAAGCGCAACGGAATGGCTCTTGCTCCTAATTCAATGATCGGTCATCCGGCTGACATTGACTTAGGTCAAGGCAGGGCGAGCGAGCACAATTCCCGCTCGCAGTCGGCTGAAGCAAACGTGTCAAGGACGGCGACGCTCTATGTGGGCTTAAGGGGCTGGTTAGCGCCGCCTCTTGCGGAGTGAATGTGACCGGGCCTCAACGCCTGCGCCGGCGTTGCAACCGACAAGACGAAGCCGGCGACAGCAATCCTCCGGGAGGAGGCCGCAAGCGCTCAAGAAAGCAGAAGCGACGTTGACGGATGTGCAATGGAATTGCGCGAACAAACGTGATCACTAGAGCATGATCCGGAAAAGTGGACACCGGTTTTCCGAAAAGATCATGCTCAAACAAAGGGCTAGAGCGGGATGACGATTCGAAGAGAAGTCATCACGCTCTAGGACAGCACGAATGACCGATTGCCGCAGGCCAGGACGATCGGGCCCGCTCAACAAAAAGCCCCGGACGATGCCGGGGCTTGAAGTTTGCTGGAGATTGACAGTCGATCAGTAAGGGGCAGGCGGGGCATAACCGCCCCAGTTGAAGTGATAGTTCACGCGCACCGTGACCATGTCCACGTCCTGGCTGATCCGATTGAGCGCACCGGCAACGATGGGATTGACCACCGAGAACGAATTGTTCGCATTGCCCATGAACAGGTGGTCGTACTCGACACCGACCGACCAGTTCGGTGCGAAGCCGTACTCGTATCCGACACCCACGCTACCGCCCCAGCGGGTCGAACTGAACGAGGCCAGACTACTGCCTGTAAGCGTATCGAGAACGCTGAAGCTGTTGCTCGTCACCGCTGCGCCACCCTTGAAGTACAGCAGCGACGTGTTCCAGGCATAGCCGATCTGACCGGTGAAAAGGCCAATGCCGTCCGTTTTCACGCGCGTCGAGAAAAATGGATCGATGAGGCTGGCGCGCGTGTTCTGGAGATCGGCCCAATCCCCCTGGGCTTCCAGGCCGGCCACCCAGCCGCCGCCAAACTGCCAGCGATACCCGATCTGACCGCCGACCAGACCGCCGGACCGCTCACGACACCCGTCGCTGAAGACTCCACCGAACGCGTCGATAAAGTTCCAGCAATTGCGGCTCTGGCCCCAGCCGCCATTGGCGCCGACGTAGAAGCCGGTCCAATTGTAGACCGGCGGAAGCGGCGGCGGTGGCGGCGCCTTGACCGCCATATCAGCGGCCAGCGCCGGCGCGGTCGCGCCGAGTGCAATCAAACCAACAGTGCCCAGCAAAAATTTCTTCATATCGTTCCCCCTCTTCGGCGTCGCCTAAGGATCGGACGGCCGATGGACTTGTTGCGGCGATTAACGTCTGCATTCCAATTCCACCCGCGAGCATAGATCATTTCACCCGCCAAACTTGTGCTAGTACGGCAACACTCGGATTTTGTTTCGGGAATAAGTGGCAGCCACTCTGACACTTCGAATTATGCGCTTTGTGCCATCGCCGCCGCGTTCTGCGGCAGCTTCAGGATCACTCGGCATCCCTGTCGCAGAACGCAGGCGTGGACATCGGGAAAAAGCTGACCCCGTTATCGATAGAGAAGAGGGCACAATGAAGCTGGTCGAGGCCAAGCGATTGCTGCTCGCTGCGGCGGGCGCAGCTTGCTTGACGCGGGCTCGGCCCTACAGCGTCTCCAGCACCGTCGACGTTCGCTAAAAGCCCCGCCACATTCCGTCGTTGAACCATTCTTTGACCGGGTTGGACTAACGTCCAGGCGGAAATTCTCCGTTCGCTATATCGAACGGACGGCAAAAGACTTTTTTGCGCTACCTCGGCTGTGAATGACAGCCATCGACGGCGCCCGCCTCTTTATTGATCTCGGCCAGAAAATGCTGGCCCGAAAAACAGTCACCGCTAGTTACGGAGGAGATGCCATGACGGAGATCCGGCTGGCCTCGCTGCAGGGCGGGGCGATTACGTTTGGAAGCGATGCGATCGATGCCTTTCGGCAAACATTGCGGGGCGATGTCTGCCTGCCCAACGAGCCGGGCTATGACGAGGCACGCACAATCTGGAATGCGATGATCGACCGCCACCCGGGCGCGGTCGTACGCTGCAAAGGAGCTGCAGACATCATGCGCGCCGTGGGGTTTGCGCGCGACCACGGAGTCCTGCTCGCCGTGCGTGGTGGTGGCCACAACATCGCGGGCAATGCTGTTTGTGAAGGCGGGCTGCTGATCGATCTTTCGCTGATGCGTTCGGTGCGGATCGATCCGCGTAACCGCACCGCGCGCGTGGAGCCGGGCGCAACGCTTGGCGAATTCGACAAGGAGGCGCAGGCTTTCGGCCTTGCCACGCCCCTCGGCATCAACTCGACGACTGGCGTTGCGGGATTGACGCTGGGCGGCGGCTTCGGCTGGCTCAGCCGCAAATTGGGGCTTGCCGCTGATAACCTCATCTCGGCCGACGTGGTGACGGCCGATGGCGGACTCGTGCGAGCGAGCGAGGCCGAGGAGGCTGACCTGCTCTGGGCGCTGCGCGGAGGCGGCGCCAATTTCGGCGTCGTGAGCTCGTTCGAGTTTCGCCTGCATCCGGTCGGCCCAATGGTGTTGGCTGGACTCATCATCCATCCCTTCGCTCGGGCGAACGAACTTCTTGCGGGCTATCGCGACATCGCCGCCAAAGCGCCGGACGAACTCACGATCTGGGTGGTGCTCCGGCAGGCGCCGCCGCTGCCATTCTTGCCCGTCGAAATGCACGGCAAGGAAATCGTCGCGTTCGCCGTCTGCTACACGGGTGGCGAGGACGAGGGTAACCGCGCCCTGGAACCGTTGCGCGCGCTCGGGGAGCCGGTTGCCGACGTGATCGGCATGCAGCCTTTCGCGAGCTGGCAGAGCGCGTTCGACCCGTTGCTCACGCCCGGAGCCTATAATTACTGGAAGTCGCACAATTTCGCCGAGCTCGGCGACGGCCTGCTCGACACCCTCGTAAGCCATATGAAGAGCTTGCCGACCGGTGAGAGCGAAATTTTCATTGGTCAGCTTGGCGGCGCCACCAGCCGCGTGGCTGTCGACGCGACGGCGTTCCCCCACCGCGACGCCAGATTTGTCATGAACGTCCATACGCGGTGGCGTGACCGCGGCGACGAGCAACGCGCGACTAGCTGGGCGCGCAGGTTGTTTGCTGAGACTGCGCCGTACGCAACCGGCGGCGTCTACGTCAACTTCATGCCGGAGGATGAGAGCGATCGCGTGTCCGGCGCCTACGGCCCGAACTACGCTCGTCTCGCGGCGCTCAAGGCCCAGTACGATCCCGGCAACCTGTTCAGGCTAAACCAGAATGTTCTTCCGGCCGCCGCGCAGCGACCGGCCGCCTGACAAGGACACAAGCAAAAAGCCCGGCCGCTTGGCCGGGCTTTTCGCTGTAAATCTTTGGCTGGCTGCTTACGCCGCCTCGTCGGCGACGGTAGCGTCGTCGCTGTCGCCGTCGAGATCGTCGGCGTCGCCTTCACTGTCGCCGTCCTCGGCGCCGGCTTCGGCCTTGGCTGCGCCACGGCGCGGGCTCTTGGCGAGCTGGCTCTCGATTTCCTTGATCGCTTCGGTCTCGGTCGAGTGCTGCACGACCGCGATCTCGCGCGACAGCCGGTCGAGCGCCGCTTCATAGAGCTGGCGTTCGGAGTAGGACTGCTCGGGCTGCGATTCCGAACGATAGAGGTCGCGCACCACTTCCGCGATCGCGACGATATCGCCCGAATTGATCTTGGCTTCGTATTCCTGCGCCCGGCGCGACCACATCGTGCGCTTGACGCGGGCACGGCCCTTCAGCGTCTCCAGCGCCTTTTTGACCAGAGCCGGGTCGGACAATTTGCGCATGCCGACATTGGCGACCTTCGCGGTTGGGACGCGAAGCGTCATCTTGTCCTTCATGAAGCTGATGACAAACAGTTCCAGCTTGGCGCCCGCAATCTCCTGCTCCTCGATCGCGAGGATCTGGCCGACGCCGTGAGCCGGATAGACCACGAATTCGTTGGCCTTGAATCCCTGACGCTGGGTCACGACCTTCTTCGGCTCCTCGACGCGCGGGGCCGCGGCAACCGGCTTCGCAGCCGGCTTGACGGCGGCCTTCGGCGCAGGAGCTGCAGCCTTGGGAGCAGTCTTGGCGGCGACTTTCGAAGCAACGGTCTTCTGGGCTGTCGCTTTCGCGGCAGTTTTGGCAGTCTTTTCTGGCATCACGCTTCTTTTGTTCTTCGAGGACTTTGTAGCCGCAGCCTTACGGGCTTCCTTCACGGACGCCCTGGCACGACCCTTGACTGCGCTGCGGGCAACTGCAGCGGCTTTCTTTGACGATTTGGAAGCACTCTTTTTACGCGTTTTCTGTGACACAGCCTGCGCGCGGAAACTGCCACGCCCCTGTTCGGTGTTTTTGCGGAAACGAACGGGGCCAAAGATCAGGATGGCCGGGTTCGGCTCTGACAATGTGCCCAATATAGCACATTTTCCGCAAAAATCAATGATTTAGGGCCGAATCCCGTCGCCTGCCGGGGCTGACGGTCATAACTCTGTCAACAGGGTTAAACGACGGCGTGCTTCTCCGCCTGAAAACGGTCTCGATCCGGCCAGGGACAGCGCGCGAATCAGTCGCCGGTTCCGGGGTTGGTAGAGAAATATTTCTCGAACTTGCCTTCCTGCCCATCGAACTCCTTGGCGTCAGGGGGCGAGTCCTTCTTCTGGGTGATGTTTGGCCAGCTCTTGGCGTATTCGCTGTTGACCTCGAGCCACTTCTCCAGGCCCGGCTCGGTATCCGGTTTGATCGCATCCGCCGGGCATTCTGGTTCGCAGACGCCGCAATCGATGCATTCCTCGGGATGGATGACCAGCATGTTCTCGCCCTCGTAGAAACAATCGACGGGGCAGACCTCGACGCAATCGGTATATTTGCACTTGATGCAGTTTTCAGTGACGACGTAGGTCATCCAGGACTCCGAACCAAAGACTCCGAAAGCGGATTCATTCTTTGAAGGGCTTGCGTTTCAAAAATTGCGTAGCGCAGGAGAACCGCTGCTGCAAGATAAGCAAGCCGGTTTTCGGCGCCGTCTTTCGGGCAACTGATTGCCTGCCCGAGATAATCACTCGGGGCGGCTCTGCAAATCCTCGTACAGCACCCGCGCTGTCGTCGCATCGCCCCGCCGCTCGGAGAAGCCGATCACCTTCAGCACGCGCACGCTGCGATCGAGCGCGATCGTCAGCACGTCGCCCGGTTTGACCGCGTGCCCGGGCGCACTTTCGCGCACGCCGTTGATGCGGACATGGCCGGCCTCGACCAGCGCGGCGGCGCTGGTGCGCGCCTTCACCACCCGCGCGTGCCACAGCCATTTATCGAGACGCTGGCGCTCCAATCGGCCTCATTCCTGGGTTGGCGCGGCTCAATCCTTGCGGTTACCGGCGAGCTGCTCCTTCAACGCCGCGAGTTTTGCGAACGGCGAATTCGGATCGATCGCGCGTTCGCGTTCGCGCGGCGCCGAACTCGCATATTGGCGGAGCGCCGGGCCGCTCTCGCGCCCCTTGTCGCGGCCGCCTTTGTCGCGGAAATCACGGCCGCCGCGCTCGCGGTCGCCACGGTCGCGATCCTTGCGGTCGCCGGAGAATTTATCGCGGCGGCGATCATTGTCGCGGTCGCGGCCCTTGCCCTCGAAGCGCTCGCGGCGCCCGCCTTTGTCCTCAGGCGGGGCGCCATTGCTGGCGGCCGCAGCTCCCACGGGCGCATCCTCGCGCGGTTTGCGGAACTCGTGATGGCGGCGACCACGGCGCTGCTGGTCGCGCTGGGCGCCATCGGCACCTTCACCCGCTGCGGCGGCGCCCTGTGCGCCCTCGCGCGGCTGATGGCGGTGGCGGCTGCGGTCATGGCGCGGGCGACGCTCCTCGGAGCGGCCGCCGGGGCGCCAGACTTCGACCAGTTGCGGCTCGGCCGGGGTCTCGGCTGCGGCTGGCTCGGTAACGGCGTCGGCTGGTACAGCTTCCTCGGTGCCGGCTGCAGCCTCGGCTGCGGCCGTCGGCATCGGCTCTGCCGTCGCGTCGGCCGGGACCTCTGCGGGAGCGGTCGCGTCCGCCTGCACTACGGCAACGGGCTCCGCTTGCGCCTCGATCGCCTCAGGCTCCGGCTGCGGTTCAGCCACCGGCGCTGGCTGCGCCTCGATCACTTCAGGCCCGGGTTGCGCTTCGGCCACGGGCTCTGCGGCGGCAGCCGCTGGTTCCTCGCTCGGCGCAGGCGCCAAGGTAACTTCGGGCAACAGCGCGGCGGATGGGCTGGGCTCGGGCAGCTCGGCGGATACTTCTTCCGCCGGCGTCTCCGCCGCAGCCTCAGCACTCGCTTCCACCGCCGGCGTCTCGACGGACACTGTCTCGACCACTTCCACCGGCTTCGGCGGCGGGGGCGGGCGGCGCTCCATGCGATAGCCGAGCGCGCGCAGGACCGAGGCGAAATCCTCGCCGGCGGAGCCGGTGAGCGAGGTCATCGCCTGCGTCACCACGAAGCCGCGGCCGTCGAACGCGCCCGCGGGCTTCTCGCCCGGCGCACCTTCGCGCCAGGCCAGCGCGGGACGGATCAGATCCGCCAGCCGCTCCAGGATGTCGACGCGCACTGCCCGCTCGCCGCACTGCTTGTAGCCGAGCACGCGATAGGCATCGCGCGGCAGCCCCTTGTCGATCGGGAATGAGGTCCGCCCGCTCGACGCCAGATGCTGCACATTCGACAGCGCCGACAGATCGACATTGTCCTGCTTCTCGGCCCAGAGCAGCGAGGCCAGCGCCCGCGCCGCCGGCTTGAGGAGCTGCGGGAAGTAGATGTGATAGGCGCCGAAGCGGACGCCGTATTTGCGCAAGGTCGCGCGCGAGGGCTGGTCGAGATCCTTCATCTCGGCCGCGATCTTGGTCCGCTCCAGCACGCCGAGAGCTTCCACCAGTTGGAACGCGATGCCGCGCGCAATCCCCTGCAGGTCCTCTGCCTTAGACAGGTCGAACAGCGGCCCAAGCAATTTCGTAATATGCGTCTTGAGCCAGAGATCGAGCCGGTTCTGCACGGCCTCGCGCGGCGCGCCGGTCAGCCGCTCGTCGGAGATGATGCGGAGGCGCGGATGCAGCGCGTCGTCGGCCGCGGCGAGTTTGGCCACCGCATCGCCGGTCCAGCGGATAGTACCGTCGGAGGTTAGCACGAAGGTTTCGTCCGGCGCGGCGCTCAGTTTCTCGGCCCGCGTATCGATCTCGCGCGCCAGCACCTGCTGGGCTGCGGCCTGCAGCGCCTTGGCATCTGAGCCCGCTTCCGCCGCGTCAGGCGCAAAAGTGAATCCGTCGAGCCGGCCGATCACATGCCCCTCGACGATGACTTCGCCGGTCTTGCCGATTTCAGTATTCAAAACAGAGTTCTCCCGCAGGCGGCGCATCAATACACTGGTACGCCGATCAACGAAACGCTCCGTGAGCCGTTCATGCAGCGCATCGGACAATTTATTTTCGAGCTCGCGCGTGATCCCCTGCCAATGTTCGGGATCGGACAGCCAGTCCGGCCGGTTCGCCACAAAGGTCCAGGTGCGCACCTGAGCGATCCGGCCCGACAGCGTGTCGATATCGCCGTCGACGCGGTCGGCCTGATCGACCTGGGCAGCAAACCATGCATCGGGAATACGCCCCTTTTGTATCAGGAAGCCGTAAACCGTGGTCACAAGCTCGGCATGGGCCGCGGGCGATAGCTTTCGGTAATCGGGTATCTGGCAAGTGTCCCATAGCCGCTCGACGGCGACAGCGCCATGCGCCATGTCGCGCACCTCGGCATCGCGCGCGGCGTGGTCGAGCACGCGCATGTCTTCCGCGATCGGCGCCCTCGTCAGCACTTCATGCGACGGCGGCAGCGACAACGAGACCTGCAAGCTGCCGAGCGAGGAGAAATCCAGCTTCGAGTTGCGCCATTGCAGCATTTTCACGCTGTCAAACGTATGGTTCTGCAGCGCGTTCACCAGTTCCGGCTCGAACGGCGCGCAGCGTCCTGTCGTGCCGAAGGTACCATTGCGCGTCGCGCGGCCAGCTCTGCCCGCGATCTGCGCGAACTCGGCCGGTGTCAGACGGCGGAACTGATAGCCGTCGTATTTGCGGTCGGAGGCAAAGGCGACATGATCGACGTCGAGGTTCAGCCCCATGCCGACGGCGTCGGTGGCGACGAGATAATCGACGTCGCCGTTCTGGAACATCGCGACCTGCGCATTGCGTGTGCGCGGCGAGAGCGAGCCGAGCACGACCGCCGCGCCGCCATGCTGGCGGCGGATCAATTCGGCGATCGCATAGACCTCGTCCGCCGAGAACGCGACGATCGCGGTGCGCCGCGGCTGCCGCGTGATCTTGCGGTCGCCGGCGAATTCGAGCGTCGAGAGCCTGGGCCTTGTGATGATGGAGGCGCCGGGCAACAGCCGCTCGATGATGGGACGCATCGTCGCAGCCCCGAGCAGCAGCGTCTCGTCGCGCCCGCGCCGATTGAGGATACGGTCGGTGAAGACATGCCCGCGCTCGAGATCGGCCGCGATCTGGATCTCGTCGACCGCAAGGAACGAGACATCGAGATCGCGCGGCATCGCCTCGACCGTCGAGACCCAGAAGCGCGGCGACTTCGGCTTGATCTTCTCCTCGCCGGTGATCAGCGCGACGCTCTCAGGCCCAGCGCGATCGGCGATCTTATTGTAGACCTCACGCGCCAAGAGCCGCAGCGGCAGCCCGATCAGCCCGGACGAATGCCCAAGCATGCGCTCGATGGCCAGATGCGTCTTGCCAGTATTGGTCGGCCCGAGCACAGCCGTGACGCCGGCGCCGGGCGCGCGCTCATGGGCGAAGGGAGGAGAGGAAAGAGCCATGATTTCGAGGTGCTTTTCTTGATGCTTTTCTTGGAGATGAAAGAAAGCGCGACTAGGAAAATTGTCTCAGATTGCTACACGGCGGATGCCGCCGCTTAAGCTTCGGAACGAGTTGAGAACGAATCGCGGCCGAATCGCTGACTCCACCTGTGTTCTCCTCCGTTCACCGCAACATCTCGTGTCGGCATTTCAGTTCCAGCACCAAATCGGGTTTAGCAGCGATCACGATGACAGCGAAATTGTTAAAGCCGGAGTCGAATCAGAAGCGGCCAAGAGTCAACAGAATTCACGCCCTCTCCGTCATTCCGGGGCGTCCGCAGGACGAGCCCGGAATCCATCGGGCCGCATGCGCCGGAGGAGAAATGGATTCCGGGCTCGATGCTTCGGATCGCCCCGGAATGACGGAGCACGACCTCACTGCGTCTTCGCCACCCGCGGCGGCGTGGCCGACGTCACGAACGACGTCGCCTCCAGCATGGCGAGCCCGAACGGCGTCGGAATCTTGACGCGGAACGGGATCAGGATGCGCGTGCCCGCGATCGGCACGAAGGCGATCTCCATGTTGCGCGCTTCGGCGAGGTACTTGATCACCGGACGGTCGGGGATATAGCCCGCGATCGGCGTGAAATAGATCGCGCAGACCAGCGCCGGGCCCTGATAGCCCTTCTCCGCCTTGACCATCTCCACGCGCTTGAAATCGAGCTTCAAATCGTAGCGCAGCCGGCCGTCGAAAATGCCCGCGCTGGTGCGGCAGCTATCCGGGCTCATCAGTTCGCCCGTGCCCGGCAC
Source organism: Bradyrhizobium sp. Crot121 (assembly GCF_059512385.1). Classification (NCBI taxonomy): domain Bacteria; kingdom Pseudomonadati; phylum Pseudomonadota; class Alphaproteobacteria; order Hyphomicrobiales; family Nitrobacteraceae; genus Bradyrhizobium; species Bradyrhizobium sp. Crot121. Next base: position 60,611 of record NZ_JCAMOR010000040.1, read on the forward strand.
CCGGAGCAGCGAGCCGGTCATCGGATCGAACACGTTCTTCTTGTGGGCCTCGGTGACCGGGATCCGGTTCGGATCAACCGGCGGTTCCGGCTCGATCACGGTTTCCTTGATGCTGCCGCCACTGAGCGCCATCCGAATGATCTCGGATTTCTTGTAGCTGTTGTAGTTGACGGTGTAGCCCGCCGCCACCAGCGCGCCATTGACCACGCGCCCCTGGGATCCGCCCACCCCGCCGGCGCCAGCAAATGCCTTGAGCAGCCCGGAAGTGCCGCCCTGCGCGATCGCGGAAAAGGTGTCGTCACCGATCTCGATGGTCCAGCTTCCCTTGCCGACGGCAATACCGGCCAGCGAGGCCTCATACTGCGCATCCAGCCGGCCCTGCGCGAGCGCGCCCTCCGGCAACATCAGGAACAGCGCGCCGGCGCACAACAGCCAGGATTCCCTCACTGAGGGCAGAAAACTGCTGAAAATGCTCACAAACTTAACGATCCTGTCGTCGGCGCCGAAAGATCATCTAGGGAGAAATGACCGGCAAGCAACGCGGGCGAATACGGAACCACTTAACCAGCCTGAATACGCCCTTTATATGGTGTGTTAACCCGCTGAACGGCCTTGTGAACGTGCCGGTTTTGCGTGCCATAAGGTTTTACCGTTCGCGCGAGGAAAACGCGCCGAATTTGAGGGTTTCGGAACCAGGGAAAGTGGCTCTAAACCCGATAAAACCTTGACGCTTTGCACCTCACCCCCTATACGTCCGCGGTTCCTGGAAAATGGACGTAGGTTTAGACCCCCGCCGCGCGCGGCGCGCGCTGTTGGTTTAGCGGGGATGGAAGAGGATTTGAACAATGTCGCGGCGCTGTGAACTGACGGCCAAGGGCCCGCAAGTGGGCCACAAGGTGAGCCACTCGAACATCAAGACCAAGCGGCGCTTCCTGCCGAACCTCTGCAATATTACCTTCCAGTCGGAATCGCTCGGCCGCAACATCCGCCTGCGCGTCTCCTCGAACGCGGTGAAGAGCGTCGATCACAACGGCGGCCTCGACGCGTTCCTCTTGAAGGCGAGCGCCGCAAACCTCTCGCCCCGCGCGCTCGACCTGAAGCGCCAGATCGAGAAGAAGCGGACAGCGGCTGCGGAGCAGAAGGCGAGCTGAGACTCGCTGTATCAGAGTAGCGAGTTGAGAGTTTAAACGGCCGGGTCGAAAGACCCGGCCGTTTTGCATTCTTGCGGGGACCTCTAACGATACTTCAGGCACCTAGAACGAATTTCGAATTCGGTTCAGCTTAATCAAACGACGGTCGGTCAGCAGATTTGGCGCAGTCGTGCCAATGCGATCAAGAACCTCTGATACCCCGTAAGGCCACTGTCTGGCATCGTCAGCCAGAATGCCGTGAAGAATAGCAAGCGTTTGCTCGGGAAATTCATCAACCAGATTGTGCTTGTTTCGTCTGAGGGCCGGGAGGTTGATGAAATCTTGGTCGACAGGGCCAACTAGAGGCAGGATATAGCTGGCGTAGAGCGGAAAACGCTCTCCCTGCGCGAAAGCCAATTCAGCGAGCCTTGCGGAGACTCTCGGCGTCTTAGCCACTATCTGCTTTGGCCAAACCTGCGCTAATAGCGTGACCGCATCGTCTCTCCAGCGAGACCCAGGCTCCCTGGACCACCGCTCTAGGTGCCAAAGCACTTGCGTCCGAAAATCATCGTCGGCATCCGCTAGCACGGCCGTCATTTCGGCATCGGTTATCAGTCGCGTTTCGTTTTCGCCGGCTCTGCTTCCCCAACCGGCTAAGACAATGCCAGCCAATACCTCCGCATGCCTTCGTCGCGTGTAAGAACCTTTGTGAGCTAAGCCTAGTAATGAAGGTTTCATCCGAACAAAAAGCTGCGCCTGGGGCACTTTTGCACCCCAGAAGAACCCTGCCCAGAACGCGTCGCCGTTATGGTCTTGTCGTTCCATTGCAGGCAAGATCGACTGCGTTACCCACTGCGGATCTACGCTGAACAGCCAAGCTAGGTTATGACAAAGAATTGCCAACGCACGAGGGCGCCCCTCCCCTCTTAGAGACAGCAGCTCATTGGCTTGCCCCTTCCACCGATCCGGAAATTGCTCGCCACCCTTGAGTCTGCTTACTGCAGGGTCCGCCAATAGAATCTGCGCTAGATGCCCGATTGGAGAATTTAGCGCCTCCGTTACCCAGTCGGGCGGCTGACTTCCTCTAACAATTGAGCTCTCGCCGAAGTCGGGGCGCTGCTCCAACAAACTAACAAGCCGTCTCCAGAGGAGATCAAATGAGTTACGGCCTCTAGGCAGCAACGTTTTGTGGACACGAAGCAGCCAGTCCGTCACTGGCCGAAGAAGATCATTCAGATAATCATCAGGTATCCGCCCTAATCGACTTACGATGAGAAGTACCAATCGAAATCGATCCTGCTTTCTGCCGTCGGCATTCAAGAAGGTTTGCCAGAAATTCCTAGGGTACTTTCCTGTCTTACCTGCAATGGTCAAAGCTGAAAACGCGCGGATGGGCTTCAGTGCACAAAATCCAGCATAAGGATCTCGCTCCACAAATCGTTCTTGCGATCTTCCGGACAATTTGGCAGCTGCATCCAAAATTTCTGCCAATGGTAAGTCTAGTAACTCATCGCTCCTTGTGTCCGTCCCCACCCATCCCGTACGTATAGCCGTCGAAAAAGTTGCGCTAGAAGCCCACTCCGCCTGCCATTCGGGATAATCTTCCCGTAACTGCCTAGTAGTTGCATCCAGATTGAATGTGAAGCTGCAACCGTTGGAAACGAGCCAATAAATACGATTCAAAATGGCACTGGCTCTTGCTTTCTTAAAATCGCTGACCGTCGCTCTCTTCCATCGTCCGGGACCCTGGAGCAGCCGCCGTTCTATTGAGATTCTTGTTCGAACGCCAAGCTCGTTCCATCGATTCCTGAGAGCGAAAAGTAAATCGCGTTGATGCGAGCTATACCAAAACTCCTCCCGCGAGATCGTTCTTAAGACCTCCGCGAATTCTCCATGGCTTACCAGACGCGAATCACCGCAAGACCAAATCTTTATATGTGCAGCGATGGGACCCGCGGCGTCGCGCCAAGCACGGATTTCTCGTTCGGCTGCTGGTGCATCGATCTCTAAAAGGCGGCGAAAGTGTTCGATATACTCAAAAAGCAGAATGTTAATGCCTGATTTATAAGACCGCTCCGACTCGTCCTCTTCGGTATCGGCATTGATCGACTCAAGCATATGAAGGCCGTATCCACCCAGCTCCTCTTCTAGAGCCGACCCAAGCTCCAGATTGTTCCGCAATTCTCTCAGAAGAGACGGAAGGAATTCCGCAGGGATGGCTACTACCTCGTCACCATGGTGTAGGTATTCCACATCCAAGTGCAGTAAGTTTTCTAATTCTTCGCTTGAAGAATCCGGAGCGCGAGGCGATCCAGAGAAAGCTCTTTCCACCTTCAGTCGCGGACGGCGAGTTTTTGCAAAGTCCCGAACAGCCGCAGCATCCCAACCATCAAGTTTAATTATCTCGAGTAGGTGGTACCAATCCTCAGAATGCTCGCTCCCCGCATGTTTCCAAGTATCTATGAGATAACGCCATGCGGCCCTGACTGCGGATGATGATTCATCGTTGGCGTCACCGATCTTAGATTCGATCTGACGTTGAATATCCGGATGCAGACCCTTTTGTGACGCAGCCCACCAAACCGCTGCCGGCTGATGCGCAACTCGTTGAAGCCAACGCCCCAGGTATCCGACGCGAGCAGCAAGTCGTGGAGCGTTGACTGCCCAGTGGCCCCGCAGTGCTGAGACCTGATCTTCTCCAAGATTCTGACGGTCTGGCCGAGTAAGTGCAAAAGCAGCTGGAATGTCTCGCTTTTCGAAGACGGTGCTGTCCGGATCAATCTTCGCGGGCACCGGGTCGCTATCTAACCCATACGCCATAAACGGATCGAAATGCGGCCCGACCTCCATTAGGGAGCCAATGCGACCTGGCTTTGCGTATCGGATGTACGGATCAAACGTGCACAGCCAATCGGCCGGCAGCGGCTGGGACGCGAGCGCGACACGCTTCGCACCTTCCAGTGTTGAAACTACATGAGCAATTTGTCCCCGTATGTGCGGCTCACATTTTTCCGGGCCAACACTCGCTTGAGCGAATAATTTATCATACCACACGCTTGGACTCCGCGCCCTTTCCGCCCAAAGGCCTAGCGTGTCCCAAAGTGCGGCATGCGTTCGCGATTCCTCGTAAACAATGGGCCGGACCCCCTTCTGTACCCACCTTGCTTCGGCTTCCTCGTAGGCACCGGATTGGAAGGCATACACGCCGCTCAGAGAGCCTGGCGAGCGGTTCAGGGCTTCCAGCAAATACTGCATCGGCGGATCATCGGCCGAGTATCCCACAAACACGACAAAAAAGCGCTCTAGGACAGTCCTGATGAAATCGGCGGCCCAACGATCCGAAAGATAAGCGCGTCCAAACTCTGCACTTGATATAACAAATCCATCGCCTGCTGCATCGCCGTAGTCACTGGTAACATGCCCATGCAAATGTATGATGCCACCGAATTCGTCGCTGCGCAGCGGATCTGGAAGACGCGGCGGTTTTGAAAACGGAATGGCAGGATCGCAATCCTCGAACAAGAGATCAAAATTCGTCGTAATTAGTCGAACTGTCCCATCAGGCCCTTTCGCCAACTCCAATAGGATCCGATGAGCGCTCAGATCAGGCGATCTTTCAGGCTTCAGAGCCGCCGCAATCGCGCGGTATATGTCTGAACTGAGAAAATCACGCTCAATTAAGCCGAAGACGCGATCAGCTGAGATCAATCCTCCAACCCCTGCAATAGGAGGCATAGTCTCGATCGCATTGATGAGTTGACGTGCCGGCTTATCTGGCGCGATAGAAAGTCTGTCAGCGACAGAACGCGCCAACCCGATGAAGTCCTTTAGACCTGCTCTGGCTCGAGAAACGCCCGCGCCGCAAAAGAAGACTACGCGTCCCTCGTCCCTAGCGACGAGGAGGTCGTCGGGGACGTTAGGGCCATCCTTAAAAAATCTCAAAGTGCGTCCCCTCACATTAGTATATGAACCGGATAAGCATCGCTGATTCTGAGTTTTTGATAAATCCCCAGGCGTTCTGCGCTATACTCGCCGAGGTAGCGGGGAGGCTCGCCATGCGAAACATCGTGATTTGCTGCGATGGGACGGGGAACGAGATCAACGAGAATATTTCCAACGTCCTGAAGCTCTATCGCTGCCTGCGCAAGACGGAGAAGACGCAGCCCAGGCAGTTCGTCTATTACGATCCGGGTGTCGGCACGCTGGCGCGGCCGGATCCGTGGCACAAGCTGAAGCAGAATTTCAACACGATCCTGGGGCTCACCACCGGCTATGGGCTCGATGACAATGTGCTCGCGGCCTATGAATTCCTGGTGCAGCATTACCAGGATGGCGATGCGATCTATCTGTTCGGCTTTTCGCGCGGCGCCTATACCGTGCGCGTGCTGGCCGGGCTGATCCACAAGATCGGGCTGATCTCGCCGGAGCAGGTCAACCTCGCCGGCAGCGGGCTCACCGCCTACAAGCAGTTCTCGGATAGCCACAAGACTGGCGCGGACGTCAGCCTGCGGGCGCTGCCGCCGCCAAGCGACGAGTTCGGGCCGCTGCCGAAGGACCGCTACGACAACGCGGCGCAGTTCGCGCGCATCCTCTCGGTGCGCTGGCCGACCATCCGCTTCGTCGGCGTCTGGGATACGGTCGCCAGCATCTTCGTGCCGCGGCCGGACCGGTTCTATTGGCCGAGCCTGGAAGAGCTCGCCTTCACGATGCACAATCCGAGCATCCGCACCTTCCGCCAGGCGATCTCGATCGACGAGCGGCGCTGCATGTTCCGCCTGAAGAAGTATGACGAGCCGCAGCTGTTCTTCAGCAACCGCTTCATCCCCGATGAGAAGGCCGAGCCGCAGGACATCCTGCAGGTGTGGTTCGCTGGTGTGCACGGCGACATCGGCGGCGGCTATCCGGAAGCGCAAAGCGCGCTGTCGAAATATCCGCTGCTGTGGATGATCGAGGAAGCCACCAAGTTCGGGCTGACGGTGAACATACAGATGGTGAAGCAACTCGCCTGGGGCGTGCAGCGCAGGGGCAGCCCGTTCACTTACGTGAAGCCCGATGTGGCGGGCGAGATGCACGACCCGATGACCTGGGGCTGGCGCATGCTCGAACACATCCCGAAGAAGGCCACCTACAAGGAATGGCCGGAGCGCAAAACGCATTTCGGCTTCTACATCCCCGACTGCGAGCCGCGGCTGATTCCTGAAGATGCCGTGATCCATGAATCGGTGGTGAAGCGCATCGACGCGGTGACGGACTATCGGCCGATCAACCTGCCGAAGCAGTACAAGACCTTCCCGATGCCGGAAGCGCCGACCGAGCAGGCCCCACCGGAAGCGGCGTGAGCGGCGGCGCGTGTTGCGCGACGCCTGCGCCGCAGTCTTGAGCAACCGGCGACATAGGTAACAGGTCAGACCGACGACATAGGTAACACAATTCTCGTTTCGTTCAGGTCTGTTG
>NZ_JCAMOR010000041.1:0-66725 GCF_059512385.1 Bradyrhizobium sp. Crot121
GTGCTTTTTGTTGCACGGGACCCACGGGTGCAACCAGCACCCGGCTTTCCCTGCGCCCTCTGATCTCGAGGAGGGTGGAACAAGACGCAAAGCTCGGGCGTAACGCGCCGCGAGAATGCGGACTCACATCCGCCGTTTGAATCCAACGTAGGATGGGTAGAGCGAAGCGAAACCCATCATTGGTGCCGCTTGCTCCATCGCGACGGGTTTCGGTTCGCTCTACCCATCCTACGCGGCCGCTGTTTGAAATTTGAATCAGATCTATCCCCGTCGTCCCGGGACACATAACCACAGGCCTTGTTGTGTGCTCCGCTACAACTGCTTGCCCTTGCCACAACACCTCCCTGTGGTTATGGGCCCCGCGTTTCGCGGGGATGACACTGAGAACGATGCGAGCCACTTCGGCTTCGCAACGACTGCATTCCATCGCCTGTTGCATATTTACGACGGTCGAGACAATTCGAGTCCGTCCAAGCAGTGCTGACAAAAAGTTGAGCAGCGAAGTTTCGACTGCGTACGATGACGCGTGGTGATCGTGCAGCGTCGCAAGGCGCTGCGCTCAAAGGTCGCAGAAAACCAATAGAAATAGGCAAAAGCGGAAAATGCGCGCCACGCGCGGAGGTTGCTTGTGGGTTTTCGCCTCGCCGCTGGCCACTCCTTAAAACACTGACGTTGCAGTCGTTACGTGCCGAAACTTGCAGCACGCAGTGGAAAAACTTGAGGCTTCTCACTTCGGGGGAACGGCGCAAGGGTCGTTGCGAAGGGCCTCGAACTTTCGCACGTCAACTTTGGGGGTACATACAAATATGTTCAGTCTTCGCCGAACTCTGGTAGCCGCGGCACTGTCACTGGCCACCCTTGCGCCCGCCGGCTTCGCCAGTGCGGCCGACTTGGCAGTCAAAGCGCCGAAGCCCGCGCCTGAATTGCCGTTCTTTCTGCTGGTCGATAACCGCGTAACCTTCTCCTGGATGCCCAAGGGCACCGATCCCGGTGTATTCTCGATTCGGCCGGACGGCTCAATCAATGGCACGACCGCCAAGCAGGTCTATTCGTTCACCCATTTCGACATCTGGACCTACGGCACCAACTTCTTCACGATCTCGATGTTCAAGTCGGGTCAAAACGATCCGGCCTCGCCGTGCTCCAATGCCGGCGTGCTGATCACTGGCGCGCCCGGCAATTGCGCCGGCGCCACCGAAATCTACGGTCTGTTCCGCTCGACCTTCGGCTTCAACCAGATCTTCAACACCAAGGCCTTCAACGTCGGACCGCTCACCAACGTCTCCTTCGAAGTCGGTATGGACGCCAACAGCGAGAACAACTTCCTCGCCCCGGCCAAGCGACAGGTCGTCGCCGGTCTGCAGTTCGAATTCGCGCTGCCTTATAAGGGCTATTTCAACGTGTCGCCGTTGGCGTCCTGGGAGTTTTCCAACCACAACGCCTTCAACCAGTGCGGATTGTTCGGTCCCGGCATTCCGTATCCGGCCCCCGGCGCCACCTGTCTTCCGGACGGCAACACCAGCTTCAATCCGACCTGGGCGGTCGAAACCAACTACTATATGGACCTCGGCTTCCTGCCGGAGAACATGCAGTTCTGGTCGATCAGCGGCCGCGCTGCCTGGTACGGCAAGAAGGGTGACCAGAACAATCCGCTGGTTGGCTTCGGCACCGGTCCGTTCAGCACCGGCACCGCCGTTGAGTTCAACAGCGAGCCGATCCGTCTGACCTTCGACGCCAGCAAGGCGGTCTGGGGACCGAAGTACACGCACTTCGTCGATCTCTGGGTTGCCTACCGCTACTGGCAGAACAAGTTCGGCCTCGACCACAACGCTGCTCCCGGCGTCTGCACCCTCACCAACGCAGCCGGCGTGACGGTCAGCACCAATAGCTGCACCGAATCGACTGTCTATGGCGGTATCACCGTGAAGTTCTAACCAACCTGACCCGTTCTCCAGGTGAACTGGGCGCCGCGATGAACCCGCGGCGCCATTTTTTTCTCAGACGCGCGTTGATGGGACGCAGCCCAGGTCAGAGGCGACAGTTCTTCGCGCTATTTCCGCCAGAGGCCGGCGTGGAGCTCGGCAGCCTCATCCTCGATCAGCGGCCCCACGACGTCGGTCGGTCGCTGCCCGGTGCGGAACACTTCACGGCAGGGCAGGTCGAGCGTCGGGTTCTCCGGATGGTTGCCGGTGATCTCGCGCAGGCGATGTTCGCTTAACGCATAGACCAGGCGGCCGATGCCGGCCCAGTAGATCGCGCCGGAGCACATCGCGCAAGGCTCCGCGGACGAATAGAGCGTGGCGTGCTTGAGGACCTCAGGCGGCAAGCTCGTGCAGGCCCTGGTCGCGAGCAAGCGCTCTGCATGCGCGGTGCCGTCACGGGACGGCATATAGCCGTTCTCCATCTCCATCAGCACGGTGCGATTGCGGTCGACCAGCACCGAGCCGAACGGATGGTTGCCGTGAGCGACGGAGCGCCGGGCGACGTCGAAGGACCGTCGCAGGAAATGCAGGTCGGCCTCGTCCTGGGTGAGCGCGGAAATGTCCGTCATCAATGTCCTGCCATATGCCGCCCGATCTCGGTGAGATCGGCTTCGCTGGCGCGGGCCTCGTGGACGAACTCACCGTGGAACATCACGACCAGACGGTCGGAAAGTTCGAGCAGTTCGTCAAGGTCTTCGCTGACGAGAAGCACAGCAGCACCGCGGTTGCGCGCAGCCATGATCTCGGCGTGGATCTGCGCCACCGCGGCGAAATCGAGCCCGAAGCAGGGATTGGCCGCGATCAGCACCTCGACCTCGCCGCCAAGCTCGCGCGCCAGCACCGCGCGCTGCACGTTGCCGCCCGAGAGCGCGGCAATCGGCGTGTCCGGCGTGCGGGTCTTGATCTTGTAGAGGCCGATCTTGCGTTCGGCGTTCCTGCGAAACGCCGCGCCGCTCAGCCACCAGCCGCCCTTGGCGAACGGCGCGCGGTCGAATTCGCGGAGGGCGATGTTGTCGGCCACGCTCATGCCGCCGACACAGGCGTTCTTGAGCGGCTCTTCCGGCAAGAGCGACATCTTGTGTCGGCGCATCTCCTCGCGCGTCGCCGAATAGCGCTCGCCGCGGATGCGGATGTCACCGCTCTCGGCATCGCGCTGACCGGCGAGAACTTCGACGAGCTGCCGCTGGCCGTTGCCGGAGACGCCGGCGATGCCCACGATCTCGCCGCCACGGACCGTGAGCGAGACGTTGCGGACGGCGACCGCGCCGGCATCGTCGAGCGCGGTGAGCCTGTCGAGCTCGAGCCGCGCCTCGCCGACGTCGCCGACGCGGGCTGGCTGCACGGTCAATTGCTCGGCGCCGATCATCGTGCGCGCCATGTCATCCGGCGTGAGTTCGGCGACGCGGCCCTGGCCGGCGAGCTTCCCGCGGCGCAGGATGGTCACCTCGTCGGCAAAGGCCATCACCTCGCGGAACTTGTGCGTGATCATCAGGATGGTCAATTCCCCGGCCACGACCATCGCGCGCAACATGCCCAAGACCTCGTCGGCCTCGCCCGGCGTCAGCACCGAGGTCGGTTCGTCCAGGATCAGGAAGCGCCGCTTCAGGTAAAGCTGCTTGAGGATCTCGCACTTCTGCCGCTCGCCGGCCGAGATGTCGGAGACCTTGGCGTTGAGCGGCACCTTGAATGGCATCCGTGCCAGGAACGCTTCGAGCTCCTTCTTCTCTCTGCTCCAGTCCACCACGGCCGGGACGTCGTCGCGCGCCAGCACCAGGTTCTCCGCGACCGTCATCGCCGGCACTAGCGTGAAATGCTGGTAGACCATGCCGAGCCCGAACGCGTGCGCGTCCTTCGGGTTGCCGATCTTCTGCTCACGCCCGCCGATCAGGATGTCGCCTTGGGTGGCGTGGTAATAGCCCATGATGCACTTCACCAGCGTGCTCTTTCCGGCACCGTTCTCGCCGAGCAGCGCATGGAAAGAGCCGGGACGCACCTTCAGCTCGGCATTGTCGAGCGCCAGGAAATCGCCGAACCGCATCGTCATGGCGACGGCGTCGACGCCGAAAGCGCCACTTGGCGGGGGTGCCTCGCCGATGATCACGAGATCGCTCCGATCAGGTCGGCGGATTTCGCCACCGCGCCGAACACGCCGCCCTGCATCTTGATCATCTTCAGTGCATGGTCGTGATTGCCCTTGTCGGTCGCGCCGCAGCAATCCTCGATCAGCACGCATTCGAAGCCGCGGTCGTTGGCCTCGCGCATCGTGGTGTGGACGCACACGTCGGTGGTGATGCCGGTCAGCACGATGTTCTCGATGCCGCGCAGGCGCAGCATCAGCTCCAGGTCGGTCGCGCAGAACGAGCCCTTGCCGGGCTTGTCGATGATCGGCTCACTGGGCAGGGGGCTGAGATCGGGGATGATCTCCCAGCCGGGCTCGCCGCGCACCAGGATGCGGCCGCAGGGACCGGGATCGCCGATGCCGGCGCCGATCTGGCGCGAGCGCCAGCGCTTGTTGGCGGGAAGGTCGGCGAGATCGGGGCGGTGGCCCTCGCGGGTGTGGATGATGTGATAGCCCTGGCTCCGCATCACCGCGAGCAGGCGCTTGATCGGTTCGATCGGCGCCCGCGTCAGCGACAGGTCGTAGCCCATCTTGTCGACATAGCCGCCGACGCCGCAGAAGTCGGTCTGCATGTCGATGATGATGAGCGCGGTGTTTTCCGGGCGCAGATCGCCATTGTAAGGCCAGGCATAGGGCTCGGACTTAATATAGCGCTCGGGCATTCGCGACCTCGTGCGTGTTATCGGGTGATGGAAAGCTCGGCCGGCGCACCGGTCAGCGTGCGCTTCGGCGAGCAGGTGATGATCATGATCGCGAGCGTCAGGATGTACGGCGCGGCATTGAACAGGTGATAGCCCGAGGTGACGCCGACCGATTGCAGCGCCGGTCCCAGCGCCGCGGCGCCGCCGAAGGCGAGGGAGGCCCACAGGCAGAGCAGGGGATCCCAGCGCGCGAAGATCACGAGCGCGACCGCGGTGATGCCCTGGCCCGAGGAAAGGCCCTCGTTCCAGCTACCGGGGTAGAACAGCGACAGGAACGATCCGCCGATCCCGGCGAGGAAGCCGCCGACCATGGTGGCGCGCAGCCGGATCAGCAGCACGGAATGGCCCATCGCCCGCGCCGCATCCGAGCTTTCGCCAGCGGTGCGGATCAGGAGGCCCCAGCGCGTGGTCTTGAACGCCCAATAGAGGATGGGGGCGATCGCAACCCCGATCAGGAACAGCACGTTGATGCGGAGCGCGGCGCGAACCTGCGGAATGTCGCTCCACCAGCCGAAATCGATCGCGGGCAGCCGCGGCGCGGTCGGCTCGATTAGCGGCTTGCCGAGGAAGAAGGCGAGCCCGATGCCGAACAGCATCAGCGCGATGCCGACCGCGACGTCGTTCACGCGCGGCAATGAGCAGATGCCGGCATGCAGTGCGCCGAGCAGCGCGCCGGTGATGCCGGCGGCGAGCACGCCCAGCCAGGGCGAGCCGGTGAGATAGGAGATGCCATAGGCGCTCATCGCGCCCATCACCAGTGTGCCCTCGAGCCCGAGATTGATGCGGCCGCTGCGTTCGGTGATGCATTCCCCTAGGCTGACGAACAGGAACGGCGTCGAGACGCGGATGGCGCCGCCGAGCACGGCGAGCGGGACGGTCCACAGTCCGATCGAACTGTCAGCCATGTCAGGACTTTCCTTTCAGGAAGCCGATGCGTCCGTACAGCGCGTCGCTCGCCAGTACGAACACGAAGATGATGCCCTGCAGCACCAGCACGGACGCGTCGGGCAATCCGAGCCGCCGCTGCAACAGACCGCCACTGGCGCTGATGCCGCCGAGCAGGATCGCGACCGGAATGACTGCGAGCGGATTCTGCCGCGCGAGGAAGGCGACCAGGATCCCGGTGAAGCCGTAACCCGCGGCGAGATTGGCGTTGGTGCGGCCCTGGACGGCCGCGACCTCGATCATGCCGGCAAGGCCCGCGCAGGCGCCGGCGAGAAAGCAGATCGTCATGATCAATTTGCCGACGCCGAGTCCGACGATCTTCGCCGCGCGGATATTGCCGCCGGCGACGCGGGCGGCGAAGCCGAAGGTGGTGTGATAGATCAGGATGTAGGCAGCGATCGCGCAGACCAGGCCGAACACCAGGCCCCAATGCACGTCGGTGCCGGGGATGGTACCGATCATGTTGGCGGCGCCGATCTCGCGCGTCGACGGCTTGTTGAGACTGGCGGGATCGCGCATCACGCCTTCGACGAGATGGTTGAGGATCGCGAGCGCGATATAAACCAGCAAGAGGCTCGAGATCGTCTCGTTCACGCCGCGATATTGCCGGAGCGCGCCTGACAGCGTGATCCACAATCCGCCGCCGATCACGCCGGCAACGACCATCGCGATCTGCACCACCAGCGGCGGCGCCCATTGCATCGCGAGCGCGGTGCTGGTCGCCGTGAGTGCGCCGATCAGCAGCGCGCCTTCGCCGCCAATGATCACCATGCCGAGCTGCGCGGGCAGCGCCGTGCAGAGTGCGGTGAGGATCAACGGCGCGGCGCGGGTCAGCGTATTCTGCCAGGAAAACCAGGTGCCGAACGCGCCCTGGTACATGTAGAAATAGAGATCGAGCGGGTTTTTGCCGTAGAGCGCGACGAACGCGCCGAAGGTCGCGAGCGCGCCGATCAGGGCGGCGCCCGGGATCAGGATGTACTCGATGGCGGCGCCGTAGCGCTGCAGGAAACCGGGATCGGCGGCCGGGGCGACCCCGACCGCCTCGACTGCCTCGGCCGAGTCAGCCGTGTCTGTCGTCACGAAGTCGCTCCGATCACGCCTTCGATCAGATAATCCATCTTCTCGAGCTCGGGATCCTTCTGGCCGCGGTCGACGCCGGATGCGATCACCGTCTTGCCTTTGTTGTCGAGGATCGGTCCCTTGAAGATGGTGTATTCGCCGGCGATGAGCTTTGCCTTCATCTCGTCGGCATGCTTGCGCGCTTCGGCCGAGACGGCTTCGCCATAGGGCGAGCATTTGACGATCTCTTCCTTCAGGCCGCCGCGATAGAAGTTCGGGATCGATTCGCCCGACGTGATCATCTTCAGGAATTTCGGATAGAGCGCTTCCCAGTTCCATTCGGCGCCGGTGAGATAGGCCTTTGGCGCGAGCGGGGACTGGTTGACGTGGTAGCCGCAGACGAATGCGCCGCGGCGCGCGGCGTTCTCGACCATGGTCTTGGGACCGTCGACGTGGCAGGTCAGCACGTCGACGCCCTGGTCGATCAGGCTGTTGGTGGCTTCGGCTTCCTTGACCGGCATCGACCAGTCGCCGGTGAAGATCACCTGCGTCGTTGCCTTCGGATTGGCGAGCTTGGCGCCGAGCGTGAACGCGTTGATGTTGCGCAGCACCTGGGGGATCGGCTTGGCCGCGACGAAGCCGAGCTTGCCGCTCTTGGTCGAATAGCCCGCGACGATGCCGGAAATGAACTGCGCCTCGTCGATATAGCCGAAATAGCTGCCGGCGTTCTTCGGGTCCTTCTCGGTCCACAAGCCGCCGCAATGCTCGAAGCGGATCTTCGGATATTTGTTCGCTATCTTGATCATGTGCGGATTGAAATATCCGAACGAGGTCGGGAACAGCAGCGTGGAGCCGTCGAGATTGATCATGGACTCCATGGTCTTCTCGACCGCATCGGTCTCGGGCACCTTCTCTTCCTCGACCACCTTGATGCCGGGCAGTTTCTTGAGCGCCGCCGCGCCCTGCGCGTGCGCCTGGTTGTAGCCGTAGTCGTCGCGCGACCCGACATAGATGAAGCCGATGGTGGTCTCGGCCGCGTGCGCCGCGCGGGCACCGATCGTGCCGCCCAGCGCCAGCGCGGCGCCGCCTTGCAATAAATGTCGTCGTGAAATCCTGCTGAAATCCATTGCCTGCTCCCCTGGGGCGGTCCGGCCGCCGGTCGTTTCGCGTCCGCGCCAACGGCGGAGCTCAGACGGGATGTCGCAAGCTTCGTGCCAGAGCCTATCTGGCGGGCATAAACTACCAATCTATTGAAATAACTTTGGTATTATTCGATGCCATATTCCGCTCAAACTTTGAGCGACGGTGCGTCAGCCTAATTATTGAGCGTTGCCAGATAATTGTATGCAAGGCCGGTGAGCACCATTTGGGGCGTTGAACATGCGCCAAGGCGCTGGCATTGAACTTGTATCGATCCCGACGACGCGGGGATCGAAGCGGCCTTTCACTGGAAAAGCATGAGCAAGACAGACGCGGCGGGAGCCGGGACCAGACCAACCTTGCTTGGCGAGGAGATCGTTGCCCGCATCGACCAGCTTGCGGCGATATCGGAAGCGCCTTCGCATCTGGCGCGCATCTATCTGACGCCCCAGCACCGCAAGGCGGCCGATCTCCTTTTGTCCTGGATGCGTGAGGCCGGGATGAGCGCGCATCTCGACGCGATCGGTAATGTCTGCGGCCGCTATGAGGGGGAAACGCCCGGCCTGGCGTGTCTGATGCTGGGCTCGCATTACGACACGGTGCGCGATGCCGGCAAATGGGACGGGCCGCTCGGCCTGATCACCGCGATCTCCTGTGTCGCCGACCTGAACCGGCGCGGCCGCCGATTGCCGTTCGCGATCGAGGTGACCGGCTTTGCCGACGAGGAAGGCGTCCGCTTCGCCTCGACGCTGCTCGGCAGCCGCGCGGTCGCCGGCACCTTCGACGAAAGCGTACTGAACTCGCGCGACCAGGCCGGCATTTCCATGCGCGAGGCGATGGTCGCGTTCGGGCTCGACCCCGATCACATCGGCGCCGCCGCGCGCGCCCGTCGCGAACTGCTCGGCTATGTCGAACTGCATATCGAGCAGGGGCCGGTGCTGGAGGAGAAGGGGCTGCCGGTCGGCGTGGTGACCGCGATCGCCGGCGCGACGCGGCTTGCGGCAAAGATCACGGGCATGGCCGGCCATGCCGGTACGGTGCCAATGGCGCTCCGGCGCGATGCGCTGGCGGGCGCCGCCGAATGCATCACGGCGATCGAGGAATTCTGCAGGACCGATGATGGCGGCCTCGTCGGCACCGTCGGCTATATCGATGCGTTGCCGGGGGCCACCAACGTGATCCCGGGAAAGGTCTCCTTCACGATCGATATCCGCGCCCCCACCGACATGCATCGCAAACGCGCGGTCGCCGATATCGTTCGTCAAATCGAGGCCATCGCGAAACGCCGCGGACTCGCGCTGCAGCTCGATGTCACCCACGAGAACCGTACCGTGCCCTGCGCGCCTTGGCTGAAAGCGCAGGTGGCGGAGGCGGTCGCCGGCGAGGGATATGCCGTGTTCGAGTTGCCGAGCGGGGCGGGGCATGACGGCATGGCGATGATCGATGTCGCCGATGTCGCGATGCTCTTCGTCCGCTGCCGCGGCGGCATCAGCCATCACCCCGACGAGCATGTCGAGCTTGCCGATGCTGACGCCGGCGCGCGGGTGCTGCTGCGGCTGATCGAGAATTTTCGGCTTGGTCCTTGAGTCACCTCGCCCCGCCCTTGCGGGGAGAGGTCGGCGCGAAGCGCCGGGTGAGGGGAGTCTCCGCGCATTCATCGGCAGTCGAATACGCGGAGGGAGCCCCTCACCCCAACCCTCTCCCCGCAAGAGCGGGGCGAGGGAGTCACTCCGCTGCTTTCGCTGTCTTGCCGAACATCCGCGTCGGCGCGGGGAAGCCGCAGGAGGTGCCGTCGGTGATCTTCACCTGGTCTTCCCACGGCAGTCGGAAGTTACCTGCGACCATGTCCTGCATGAACGTGTAAGGACAATCCATCGCGCCGCCCTTCACCGCGACATAGCCGCGGTGCCAGAGCTGATAGATATTGTTCTCGACGCCCCAGTTGATCCGCGCCTCGCGTACCAGGTCAGGGCGCACCTCGGCGGTGATGATCTCGTCCGCGCGGCCGGTGGTGCCGTGGGCGATGATGGTGCCGTCAAAATTGACGATCATGCCTTCGCCCATGGAATCGAACGAGCCGTCGGAGCCGCACATGCAGACATTGGCTGTTACCATCAGGTTCTGGAACGCGTTGGCCTGATTTGTAAAACGCCAGCTCTCGCGGATCGGGGCGGTGTAGCCGGCGGTACGGATCATGATCTCCGCGCCTTTGTAGGCGCATTCGCGCGCCATCTCGGGGAACATGCCGTCATGGCAGATGATGAGAGCGATCTTGGCGCCCTTCGGTCCCTCGATCACGGGAATGCCGATGTCGCCGGGCTCCCACGGCTCGACCGGAATCCAGGGATGGAATTTGCGATAGTAGAGCTTGATATCGCCGTGATCGTCGATGATCAGGCCTGAATTGTACGGGTTGCCGTCGGGGTTGTACTCCATGATGGAGAAGCAGCCCCAGATTTTGTTGTCGATGCAGGCCCGCTTGAAAGCGGCAACCTCCGGGCCGTCGAGCCGGCACATGATTTCGGGATTGGTGTCCATCGACAGGCCGTGCAGCGAGTATTCCGGAAACACGACGAGATCCATCGTGGACAGATTGCGCCGCGCCTTGCCGACCATCCAGACGATCTTCTCGGTCTGCTTTGCCAGATCGGCTTTGGTCGCCACGACCGGCAATTGCAGTTGAACAAGCCCGATCACGACGCCGTTGGGTGATTTATTGAGGCCGCCAAGTCCGTTCATGTCGAACTCCCTGTTCAGTGCTGGTCGTTTCTGGGATTAAGCGAAGAAAATCCGATTTCTGTTTGCATCGAAAGACTATTTTTCAGGCGCCGCCATTGCCTCGAATTCCTCCATCGTCGGCGTCAGCATCTCGAAGCGGTCGCGGATGGTGGCGCAGGTGTTGCCGCCAAGACGTGCGATCGCGTCGAGTCTGGCCGGATCGATGTGCAGGCGCTCGGCATCGATCACCTCGCGCTGATAATGTGCAAAGACAATCTCGCCGAGAATGATCTGGCGGGATTTTCCCAGTTCCAGCGTGACATGGCGGCGGCATTCGAAGGCAGCGGGCGCTTCCTTGATCCAGGGCGAAGCCACCGCAGTGCCCGGCATCGCTGTCAGCCCTGCGGCTCTGAGTTCATCGCGGCCGGCCGCAAACGGCACTGCGCAGACATGCATCGCTTCCGCAATCGCGTGCGCGACGATGTTAACGGTGAAGACCTCGGTCAGGCGGATGTTGAGCGCGGTGTCCTTGAACGACATGTCGGGATGATTCTCGACCCCGAGCGCGAGGATCGGCGGGTCCGCGGAAAGACAGTTGAAGAAGCTGAACGGCGCGGCGTTGATGCGCCCCATTGGATCGACTGTCGTCACCAGCGCGATCGGCCGCGGCACCACAGTGCCGATCATCAGTTTGTAGCGCTCGCGCGCCGACAATTTGCGGAAGTCGAAGGTGACTTCGTCCGGAGCCGGGATCGCGTCCATCGCTCAGGCCTCGATCGCCGGCGCCCCGGCATGCGCCTGCAGGAAGCGCTCTTCCCACCAGGAGAACAGGATGTCGCGCAACGCCGCCGCGTCGTCATCACCGTAGATGTCGGTGAGTTTGACCGCGTTGAACATCGCGATTTCCTCCGCGGTCAGTGTGATCGGAAGTTCGGTGAGCACGATCGGCGTGTTCGGAAACTCCGGCTTGTAGTCGGGATCCCGCCGCAAGGCGCGGTCGCTCTTGATGATCGGGTTCCTGAAATCCTTGGGCGTTCGCTGGCTCGCGAGCACGGGCGTCTTCGGCACGCTGGCGAGAGCGGCTTCGGTCGCCTCGAACACCGTGAGCTTCAGCGGCTTCAGCGCAAAGTTGCTGGTCTTCATCACGTCGGCGCCGCAGACATTGGGGACCGCCAGCACATCCATCAGTGCCAGCAGGTCGACATAGTCGCCGGGCTTGGTGGTCTGACGGGTCATGTAGGCGTGGCCGTCGGCATCGACGCCGGTGCACATGAACAGGTTGAAGGAATCGTGCACGTCGTCGGGCGTCAGCCCATATTCGCGCTGCGCTTCCGCCTGGATGTCGTGGCAATTGGTGTGCACGGAAAAGCCGTAGGCCGCTTCATAGACATAGGCGCTGCAGCGCGGGAACAGCACGTCGTTGCGGCCGACGGTATCTTCGAGAATGTAGAGCATCGCACGTTCGCGCGGCGGCGCCGACCACATGAAGGTGCCCTTGCTCGGATGGAAGCCGTGCACGGTGCGGGTGCGGCCGCAATGCATGAATTCCTTGTAGTCATGCAGGTTGAAGCAGTTGAAGTCGGCGCACTGGCCGCCTTCGACCTGCTCGATGCGCAGGATCTGCCCCTTCAACAATTCGATCGCCTTGCCGGTGCCCGGCTCGAGTAGCCATTCCGATATGATCTTGCGCGTGGTCATCGCGAGCTTCTCGCGGTCTCGGCCTTCCGGTTGGCGGCGTATTCGCGCAGCGCGAGACGGACCAGCGCCGCGCGATCAGGCGCCACACCCTGCGCGATGGTGCGGTCCATCAGTTCAAGCTGTTGCTGGTTCAATCGTAACTTAACGACTGTTTCCTTCATGGCATTCCCTCCGCAGCGATCCGAGATAGTAAAATCCTGTATACAGAATTACACCCCAACCGGATATCGAGCTGCAGTTATCCTGCGTTTTACCGCGCATTCGAAGCGCAAACTTTGAGCGTCGTGCTGCCGTTTATTGGAGCGCATCGACCAATATTGCCGCATCCTGTGTACGAAATGCCGAACTATCGTATGCGCAATCGCGGACGCATTCTCGTCCGACGGCGCATGCGGATTTCGGATGAGCAAGAAATCGACCCGCGTTGATGTTGCCTGCCAGGCGCTGCGCCAGGCGATCATCGAGCAGGCGTTGCCGCCGGGCACGAAGCTGCCGGAGGACGAGCTCGGTGCTCAGTTTCGTATGAGCCGCACGCTGGTGCGCGCAGCCTTGGCGCAGCTTCAATCGGAAGGTCTGGTCGATGCGCCGCCGCGCCGCACCGCCACCACGGCCAAACCGACGCTGGAGGAGGCGAGGGAGGTCTTCGAGGTCCGCCGCACGCTCGAACGCGAAGTGGTGCGGCTGGTGATCGCGCGCTGGCGGCCGGAATTCGGCGCCGAGCTCGAAGGGCATGTCCGCAAGGAAGAAGCTGCGCGGAAGGCTGGCGAAGCGAGAGTCTCCATCCGTCTTGCGGGCGAATTCCATATCAAGCTTGGCGAGCTCGCAGGCAATAGTCTGTTCCGCCGCTATCTCGGCGAAGTGGTGTCGCGCTGCTCGCTGATCCTCGCGCTGTACGGCCGGCCGCATTCCGCCGACTGCGCCGTCAACGAACATCGCGAAATCGTGGCCGCGCTGCGCAGCCGCAATGCCGAGGCTGCGATCGAGCTGATGGACCATCACCTCGGCGCGGTCGAGCACCGGGCGCTGCTCGATCAGGATCGCGATGCGCAATTCGATCTCGGCGCGGTGCTGACCCGTTACACGGAGACGGCGGAGACCGGCAACGGATCAAAGATCGCGCGGCTGCCGCGGCGAAAGACACGGGCCGCGAAATGACCGGGGACAGGATTTCATCACCAGCGTCACCCAAGCCGCGCCAATGGTTCGGCGATCAAGGAGAGTATCAATGACCACGCCTCCGCTTTCCCGCCGAACCTTTCTCGCTGGCGCAGCCGCAAGTCCTTTCGTTCTTTCCGCGCTCGGCCGGCGGGCGCACGCCGCCGATCTCACGGTCGGCATCATCTATGTCGGCTCGCGCCAGGACTATGGCTGGAACCAGGCCCACGCGGTCGCCGCCAAGGCGCTCAAGGATGTGCCGGGCGTGAAGGTCGTCGAAGAAGAGAACGTGCCGGAGACCGTGGCGGTTGCGAAAACCATGGAGTCGATGATCAACATCGACGGTGCGACGCTGCTGTTTCCGACGTCCTTCGGCTATTTCAATCCGTTCATGATCGATGCGGCGAAGAAATATCCGAAGGTCGAATTTCGCCATCCGACCTCGCTCTGGCAGGCTGACAAGCATCCCGCCAACGCTGGCGGCTATTTCTGCTATCTCGACCAGGGTCATTATGTGAATGGCATTGCCGCCGGCCTATCCACCAAGGCCAACAAGATCGGCTATATCGCGGCAAAGCCGATCCCGCTGGTGCTCCGCAACGTCAACTCGTTCATGCTCGGCGCGCGCAAAGTCAATCCTGATGTCACGGTGCAGCTCATCATCACCGGCGACTGGGCGTTGCCGGTGCGCGAGGCGGAAGCGGCCAACGCGCTGGTCGACGCCGTGCGCGACATCATCGCCTGCCACATCGACAGCCCGAAGGTGGTGATCGAGACCGCCGAGAAGCGCGGCGTGAAGAGCTGCGGCCATAACGCCAACCAGGCGGATCTCGCGCCCAAGGGATTCATCACCGGCGCGGAGCTGAAATGGGAGACGGTCTACAAGAGCTTTGCCGGTATGATCGCCAAGGGCGAGAAGCTGCCGAACATGGTGATCGGCGGCTACGACAAGGACATGGTGGTGAGTTCGCCGTTCGGAGCCGGCTGCAGCGAAGCCGGCCGCAATGCCGCCACCGCCGCAATCGCCGAGTTGAAGGCCGGCAAGCCGATCTTCGTCGCCGGCGTGAAGAGCAATACCGGCAAGGTCATCACCTCCAAGGACACCGGGCTCTATGATCCCTCATTGGAGACGACCGACTATCTGGTCGAGGGAGTTGTCGGTACGGTCTGAGGTCCCTGAGGCCGGCCGTGCTGGCGCAGGCCGGGTAGCTTCGGCGGCCATTTCCGCACGATTTGGAGCTGAGAGGATAAAAATTCTTTCCCGTGGAGGCATCGGGGAACGTACTTCCAAGTCGCTGCCGCAAAAGACATTTCGCTACCATTGCTTCCTGGCTGCAATTGACGACATTTGACGTCGGTTTCAATGGAAGCGGCCATGAGCAATCCCGGATTTGATGCGTTTGGCGAGCCGATGACGGCTGAGAGCGTTCGCACCCCTGGACGTGCGTCCTCCTGGCTGCTGCGTGCCGGCACCAGCGCGTTCTGGCTGCTCGTTGCTGGCATCGTGATCGCCCGCGCCGCCTATTTTGAGGCTGGCGTCTTCAATTTCGACCGCGCCGTTGCCTGGGCGCAGGGCCTGTTCGCGGCCCTCTGATGTTCGATCCGACACTCTCTTTCTTCATCTAGTTCCAGCCGAAATCGCGCGGCCGCCTGCGATAGGCACGGCCAACCGGAAGCGTCCGTCCTGGACTATCTCTTGTCACGGAATATAACTTCTCGTGACTGGGGAAATCGGAGAATATATTAGCCAAAACATCACGGTAGGCGCATAAATTATTCCCCGATAGGGAGTGCCATCGTGGCGGACAATACCAACAACATCAAGAGAACAGCGGGGCGCCCCAGTACCGTCGCCCGCACATTTGGCCTTCTTCCTGGCATCGCGCTGTGCGGCGTGATTACGCTCGTCGCGGTTGGCGTCCAGCACCTGGAGGAATGGGCTTTCGACCATCCCTATGTCGAAGCCCTGGTGATTGCGATCCTCCTGGGAATGGCGATCCGCACCGCCTGGAATCCGTCCGAGCGATGGCGCTCCGGGATCGCCTTCAGCGCCAAGCAACTGCTCGAAGTCGCCGTCGTGCTGCTGGGGGCTTCGATCAGCTTCGCCGCGATCGCGGCGTCCGGCCTGGCGCTGATCGGCGCGATCGCAGCGACAGTGGCGATCATGCTGGCGCTCAGCTTTGGGGTCAGCCGGATGCTGGGCCTGCCGACCAAGCTGTCGATCCTGATTGCCTGCGGCAATTCGATCTGCGGAAATTCGGCGATCGCGGCGGTTGCCCCCGTGATCGATGCCCACAGCGACGACATCGCCTCGTCGATCTCGTTTACGGCTATCCTCGGCGTTTTGATGGTGCTGGGATTGCCCTTGCTGATCCCGCTCCTGGGATTGTCGGCGACGCAATACGGCATCCTGGCCGGACTTACGGTCTATGCCGTTCCCCAGGTGCTTGCGGCGACCGTGCCTGCCGGCATCGTCAGCACACAGATAGGCACGCTGGTGAAATTGGTGCGCGTGCTGATGCTGGGACCCATCGTGATCGGCCTCTCTTTATTCGTTGCCAGCCGCCGCCAGCACGAGAAGGCGGCATCGATCAGTCCGTTCAAGCTGGTGCCCTGGTTCATCATCGGCTTTCTGGTCCTTGCTGCGCTCCGATCGTTCGAACTCGTTCCGGATGCGGTGATCCCTCTGGTGACGAAGACGGCGGTTCTGCTTACCATCCTGTCGATGGCGGCCCTTGGGCTCGGCGTTGATATTCGCGTCATCGCCACCGTGGGAGGACGCGTGACGGCTGCGGTCACGCTGTCGCTGTTGGTACTGCTCGCCATCAGCATCGGGCTCGTCCATCTCTTCAGATGAGAGCATGCGCCCGGCGACGCTTGCGCAAATCGAATGCAAAGAAAAACTCGCTTAATGAATGAGCAGATGCGCGTCGAAAAAGCTTCGCACAGCGAATAAGCAGCGCTTCATCAAACGATCAGTGAATTGAAATCGCAGCGGATTTCGTTCCGGCCGCGCGCGATTTGGAATTGTACACAATGGCACGGCGCTTGCTTAACCCCGCTCAAGAGTTCTCTCGTTCGGGGCACGCGCATCATGGCGAACTCAAGCGATTCAGTGGGGAAGATCGTCGCGGAGCCGGAGCCGATCGCGCTCGACTGGACCAAGACGGCGCTCGTCATCATCGACATGCAGCGCGATTTCATGGAGCCCGGTGGCTTCGGTGAAACGCTCGGCAATGACGTCAGCCAGCTTACGCGCGCCGTGAAGCCGATCGGCTCGGTGCTGTCGGCGGCGCGCGACGCCGGCATGCTGGTGATCCATACCCGCGAGGGACATCTGCCCGATCTTTCCGACGCGCCGCCCGCAAAGGTCGAACGCGGCGCGCCATCCTTGCGCATCGGCGATCCCGGTCCGATGGGCCGCATCCTCATCCGCGGCGAGGCCGGCCACGACATCATTCCCGAGCTTTATCCGCTCGACAGCGAGATCGTGATCGACAAGCCCGGCAAGGGCGCGTTCTACGCCACCGAGATGGGCGATGTGCTGCAGAAATACGGTATCGAGAATCTGCTGGTGTGCGGCGTCACCACTGAAGTGTGCGTCAACACCACCGTGCGCGAGGCCAATGACCGCGGCTATCGCTGCGTCGTCATCTCGGACGGCTGCGCATCCTACTTTCCCGAATTTCACGAGATGGGCCTGAAGATGATCAAGGCCCAGGGCGGCATCTTCGGCTGGGTCGCAAGCTCAGCCGCAGTACTGGAGGCGTTGGAGACTTCGAAAACATTGGCTTAGGAACATTATCATGAGCACCAGCATGACGGGAACGGCCGGCAGGTCCGAGTTCAAGCCGGCACTGTGGACATCGGGCGACTGGAACGCGTTTTTCGGCTTCGGCACCAACATCCTCGTCAACATGCTGGTCCTCACCGGCCTGTTGCGCTTCGTCCTGAAGATGCCGGACTCTCTTGTCTTCGGCCGCATCCTGCCGGCGCTCGGCCTGATGATGTGCCTCTCCACTTTCTATTACGCTTTCCTCGCCTACCGGCTGGCGCAGAGGACCGGCCGCAGCGACGTCTGCGCCTTGCCGTCCGGCATCAGCGTCCCGCATATGTTCATCGTCACCTTTGTGATCATGCTGCCGATCACGCTCAAGACCGGCGATCCCATCAAGGGCTGGTCCGCGGGCCTCGTCTGGGTGTTCTTCCAGAGCTTCATCCTGATGATCGGCGGCTTCATCGCGCCGTACATTCGCAAGATCACGCCGCGCGCGGCGCTGCTCGGGACGCTCGCCGGCGTCTCCGTTACCTTCATCGCGATGCGACCGGCGCTCGAAATGTACATGACGCCGCAGATCGGTCTGATCTGCTTCGCCATCATCCTGGTGAGCTGGTTCGGCGGCGTGAAATATCCGCGCGGCATTCCCGCGGGCCTCGTTGCGATTGCGGTGGGCATGATCATCGCATGGGGCTCGAACCTGTTCGGGTTCGGGCTCGGCGGCCTGAGCCTGAAGGGCGTCGGCGATGCCTTTGCGAATTTCGGTTTCTCGGTGCCGGTCCCGGCCGTAGGCTACGTGTTTTCCGGTTTCGAGTTCTTGGGCATCATCCTCGTCACGGCGATTCCGTTCGGCATCTATGATCTCGTCGAGGCCATGGATAATGTCGAGAGCGCGGAGGCCGCCGGCGACGAATATCCGACCACGCGCGTTTTGACCGCCGACGGCGTCGTCAGCCTTATCGGCTGCCTGATGGGCAATCCCTTCATCAACGCTGTCTATATCGGCCATCCCGGCTGGAAGGCGATGGGCGGACGGATCGGCTATTCGGCCGCGACCGGAGTCATGGTGGTGCTGCTGTCGTGGTTCGGCATCATCTCGGTGTTGCTGGCGCTGGTGCCGGTGGTCGCGATCTCGCCGATCCTGCTCTATATCGGCATGCTGATCGGCGCGCAGGCGTTCCAGACCACGCCGGCGAGGCACGCGCCCGCGATCGTGCTGGCGTTCACGCCGCATCTTGCCGCCTGGGCCAAGCTGCAGATCGACACCATGCTGGCCTCGACCATGACGGCGGCCCAGAGCGTCGGCGGGCTTGCGGCCGACAAGGTGGGCGAGGTCAAGACGGCTGCGATCGCCGCACTGCCGCAACAGGGCGTGATCTATCATGGGCTCGAGGTGATGGGCGGCGGCTCGATCCTTGCCGGCCTCGTGCTCGGCGCCATCGCGGTGTTCATCATCGAACGCGATTTTCTGAAGGCCGCTGCCTTCGCGCTGGCCGGCGCCGTCATGACCTATTTCGGTTTCATGCATGGCGAAGCGGTCGGCATCGGAGGCGGCCTCGGCGTTACGCCCGGCGTGACGCTCGCTTATCTCGTGATGGCGGGTGGGCTGTTCGCGCTCAGCAAATCTGTCGGCAGCGTGGCCTACAGCTCGCATCCGGAGATGCCGATCGCGGCACCTGCGGAGTGAACTCTCAGCCGTCATTGCGAGGAGCGCAAGCGACGAAGCAATCCATGTGTCCGCAAGTGGCGCTATGGATTGCTTCGCTTGGCTCGCAATGACGTGGAGAGAGGCTACCCGCCCTTGACCGCACCTGCGGTGAGCCCGGCGACGATCTGGCGCTGGGCGAACACCGTGAGCAGCAGCACCGGGAAGGTCACGAGCAGCGCCGCGGCGGCGAGCGGCCCCCAGCTCAACTGGTCGAACGAGATCATGTTGTAGACGGCAACCGGTAACGTGCGCGTCTCGCGTCCCGCCAGCACGATGCCGAACACGAAATTGTTCCAGGAGAAGATCACCGCAAGGATGAAGGCAACGGCAAGTCCGGGGCGCGCGATCGGCAGCGCGACGTGACGGAACACCTGCCAGCGCGTGGCGCCATCGATCCGTGCGGCTTCCTCGAGTTCCAGCGGCGTTGTCTCGAAATAGCCGATCATGATCCAGATCACGATCGGCACGGTGACCACGAGATGGATGATGATCTGCGGCACCAGCGTGCCGAGCAGTCCCAGCCATTGGAACAGCAGAAACAGCGGGATCAGGTACGACAGCCCCGGCGTGATGCGCGCGATCAGGATCACGATCGCGGATTTATGCGCCGCCATCCGCGCGATGCCGTAGCCGGCGGGCACGCCGACCAGCATCGCCAGCAGCGTCGCGCCGCCGGTCACGATCAGGCTGTTGAAGAAATAGGTCAGGAAGCGGTTGGAGGCGAGCACGTCGGTATAGTTCTTCCAGGCGAACTGCTCGGGGATGGGCGACACGATGACGAACACCGAGAACCAGAGGCCGATCCGGCCCAGCAGTTGGCGCGGGCTCATGCGCCGCCTCCGATCTCGGTCCACAGCATCCGCTTGCGCAAGTAGAGCAGCACCGCCGCGAGCAGTACGATCAAGAGGAAGAACACGAGCGCGATCGCCGATCCGTAGCCCAAATCGTAATACACGAAGGCGACGCTGTAGAGATAGAGATTGATGGTCTCCGAGGCAGAGCCGGGGCCGCCTTGCGTGATCGCGAAGATGATGTCGAAACTCTTCACCGCGTCGATCATGCGGATCATCCCAGCGATGAACAGGAACGGCATGATCAGCGGCAGCGTGATGTAGCGGAACATCTGCCAGAAGCCGGCGCCATCGATCTCCGCGCTCTCATAGGGCTCGGTCGGGATCGCGGCGAGGCCGCCGAGCACGATCAGCATCACCAGCGGCGTCCATTGCCAGGTCTCGACCAGCACCAGCGACGGAATCACCGTTGCGGGATTGAATACCCACAGCTGGGGCGGCAGGCCGACCAGCGACAACAGATAGTTCAGCACGCCGAGTTGCGGATGGAACATCATTGTCCAGACCAGCGCGATCGCCACGGGCGTGGCCATCATCGGCATGATGAAGACGCCGCGCAGGAAGCCGCGCCCGGCAAAGCGCTGGTGGAACACGACGGCTGCAAGCGTGCCGAAGATCAGCGGCAATATCACCGACAGCGCGGTGTAGAAGATGGTGTGTCCGACTGCCTCGACGAAGCGCGGATCGTTCGGCAGGCGCAGGTAGTTGGCGAACCCGACGAAAGTGGTCGGCGAGCCGACCTTCCATTCGTTGAAGCTCATCCAGATCGTGAACAGCCAGGGAAACACGATCACGGCCAGCACGACGATGAGCGCCGGCAGCACGAAAGGCCAGTAGGTGGGGCGATGCCATTGCTGCTCCGGCGCGGCGGAGGTGTCCGCCGCGGCCGGAGTCGTCTCGGTTATCGTGCTCACGCTTTTTCGCTGCGTTCCAGGATGGGCCGGAATTGCTCGTGCGCCTTTTTCAACTCCGTTGCAGGATCGGCGCCCGAGAGCGTCGCGGTGAGCGCCGCGCCGACGATGTCGCGGAATTCAGCGACGGGGATGATGACGGGCAGTCCGAGCTTGCTGATCTTGGCGGAGTCGACGACCGACTTCAGCCATTCCTGGGTCTTCACGCCTTTGGCGACATCAGGATCGTTCACAATCGAATTGCGGAACGGCACGCCGCCGCCGGCCTGCAACAGTCGCGCGGCTTGCGTCCTGGAGATGACCCATTGGCACAAGAGGTAGGCGGCTTCCTTGTTCTTGCTCGCCGCGGCGATGCCGATGCCGTCGCCATAGGTCGAGGAAAACGCGCCCTTAGGCCCGGCGGGCACGAGGGTGTAGCCGACCTTGCCGACGACGCGCGAGGCGGTCGGGTCTTCCAGCGGCGGCGCCCAGCCGTCGGCATCGATCCACATCGCGGATCGGCCTTGCGTGAACGAGGCCATCGACTCCATCCAGTTGAAGCCGGCGACGCCGGGGGCGCCGATTTGGTCAATAGCCGCTGGTAAAGCTTGGTCGCTTCGATCGCCTCGGGGCCGTCGGTCAGGATGTTGCCCTTGCTGTCGAGGAATTCGCCGCCATAGTTGAGGTAGAAGTTGGTCCACATCGCCATGTTGGCGTTGCGCAGGCCACGTCCGACAAAGCCAAAAGTGCCTTCCTTGGGGTCGGTGAGCTTCTCGGCGGCCACCACCATCTCGTCCAGCGTCTTCGGCACTTCGACGCCTTTCTTCTGGAACAACTCCTTGTTGTAATAGAGGATGAAATAGTCGACCGACCATGGCAGCGACAGCATCTGGCCCTTGTCGTTCTTGGCGTATTGCTGTCCGGCGGCGGAGAAGTCGCTTTCGACGAGGTCGGGCGGCGTGAAATTCGGGTCCTTCAAGTAGCCGGAGAGATCGGCGAGCCAGCCGGCCTTCTCGAACTGCCGCTTCTGCACATGATAGCTCAGATGCACAACGTCGAAGCTCGGCTTGCCCGAGGCGAGCTCGATGACGCATTTCTGGCGCTGCTGCTGCTCGGGGATCTGCTCGGACTCGACCTGGATGCCGGTGAGCGCGGTGAATTCCTTGATGTATTTTTGCAGATTGTCGCCGCGCGGCCCCTTGGCGAGGATCACCTCGAGCTTGGTGCCGTTATATTTCTTCCAGTCGATGTCGGCGCGCGCCGGAAATCCGGTGAGGCTGAGCGCGCCGGCCGCAGCCGTGCCGGCCAAAAGCTGCCGGCGCGAGATCTGGTGATCCGTCATATTTCTCTCCCTGCTCGTTTTTTGTTTGGGAGAGATACTAGCGTCTGCGCGGGCTCTGCCTAGCCCTAATGTGCACGACAATACACTACAATTGTCGCGCGAGTGGTTGGTCGATTATGCCTTGACGAAAGCAAGCAACGTGCCGTTGCCCGCCGCCGGCGGTGCACAGATCGCGCCCGCACTGTGTACGCCGATCGGGCCCAGTGCCTTCTCCGCTGCACTAACATCGGCCGCGATCACCAGGCCGGCGCCGCCGCGTTCGGGCAGCGTGGCCAGCGAGACGCCGGGATAGCGCTTGCCGAGTTGGTCCTTTGTCGCGAACACGAAGTCCGCGCGGTCCGAGCCCGAGGGGACAGTGACGGCGCCATCGGCCTCGTTCCTTGTTGCGACATCGATCATCTCGGACAGATGCGCAGCCTCCTTGGCCGGCTCTGATGTCACGATCAGCACTTGCCTCAGGCGTTTCGCACCGTTGGCATGCGTCATCAATTCGGGGATCCACACCGTCTCGCGGGTCTTGTGCTGACAGGCGAAGATGCGCACGCCGCCCGGCGCCTCCGCGGTCGGCCATTGGAAGGTGCGGAATTTGGCCGCCGACAGCGTGCCATCAGGCATCGTCACCGGCCGCTCGAAATCGGTCGGGCCGATCGGCGCGTAGCCGCGCGCGCGAATCTCCTCGGCGCCCGCAGCCGAATCGACCGCGGTGAATGCAATGCGCTCGATGCCTTCGCCGCGCTGCTCCAGGAATGCCCGCGCCGGCGCATTGTGCTCGGTCGGGGTGAGCACGCCGAGCAGCTCGATATAGTCGGGGTCGAGCATGATGGTGTAGTTGCCGGATCCCATATGCGCGCTATGGGTGCCGCGCGGCGAAACGGTGAAGCCGAGATGCTTCCAGTTGTCGGCAGCCCGGTCGAGATCCTTCACCATGATCACGGCGTGATCGATTCCGATGACGTTCTTGAGTGACACTCTGTTGTTTCCCCGGCATGGATAGATGGCGTACTACACTAAACAGATCGATCCGGCGCCCGCAAGCCGACGTTCCCATTGGCTGCCGAGCAACGATCGTGAAGAGATTGATGATGGAAAGAACAGATGTCCGCTGGCCCGATTCCCTATGGGCGGCAGTGACGCCCGCGGGGCCTGATCTGCCCGAATTGACCGGCGCCCGGCAGGCCGACGTGGTCGTGATCGGTGGCGGTTTCACGGGGCTGTCGACCGCGCTGCATTTGCGCGAGGCCGGCGTGGACGTGGCTGTCATCGAGGCGATGGAGCCGGGCTGGGGCGCCTCGGGGCGCAACAACGGCCAGGTGATCCCGACCTTGTCGCGGCCCGATCCGGAGGACATCGTCGCCAAGCATCGCGTAGCCGGCGAGCGCTTTGTCGGCTTGCTGCGCGACAGCGCCTCGACGCTGTTCGACGTCGCCAGGCGATACGATATCCAGGCCGAGCAGGAGCAGGCCGGCTGGGTGCAGCCGGTGCATTCGCCCGGCCGCATCAAGATCGCCGAGCGGCGGGTGCGGCAATGGTCGAAATTCGGCGCGCCGGTCGAATTGCTGTCACGCGATCAGGTCCGCGACATGCTGGGCTCGGATGCGTGGTATGGCGGCTTTTGGAACAGAAGCGGCGGCCACATCAATCCGCTGGCATTGGCGCGAGGGCTCACACGCGTTGTGGTCGATCTCGGCGGCCGCGTCTATGCCCGCTCGCCGGTGGAGAGTTTCGAGCGGCGGAATGACCGCTGGGTTGTGAAAACGGCCAAGGGCGAGATCTCGGGCCGAGCCCTGGTGGTCGCCACTAACGCCTATAGCGGAGAGATCGTGAAATCGCTGGTGGCGGAGATCGCGACCGAGGTGATGCCGGTGCTGTCCTGGCAGATGGCGACGCAGCCATTGTCGGACAATGTCCGCAAGTCCATCATCCCGGGACGGCAGGCGATGTCCGATACTCATGGCGAGCTCTATTTCGCGCGCTACGACGCGCGCAACAGACTCGTCACCGGCGGCGCCGTGATCGGCCCGGGCGACAAGGCCGCGCGGCTGAAGGCGAGGGTGGCCGAACGGCTGCAACGCTTGTGGCCGCAGATCGGCGAAATCTCCTTCGATCACGTCTGGAACGGCTATGTTGGCATGACCACCGATTTCCTGCCGCGCTTTCATCAGCTCGGCCCCGACGCCTATGGCTGGACCGGCTGCAACGGCCGCGCGGTGGCGCTGACGATTGCGATTGGCGCCGAGTTTGCAAAGGCGGTGCAAGGCGTAGCGGTGAAGGACTTGGCGCTGCCGTTCACCGACGCGCGGCCGATTGCTGCGCATGGACTGCTGCGAAAGCTCGCGCCCTTAATGCTATTGGTCTACCGCCGCCGCGACGCGCGGGAGATCTAGAGCAGGGGAACGCTGTGCCGAGCGCGATATCCGTCAGGAGAGCATTCCTGACCTAACTCGGATATCATGTACGCCCCGGCTTGATGAGCAGCTGGCCGCCCGAGTTCCAGGCCGCAGAAATCGAGTTTGGAGCCGGCGCCTATAGAGCATCCCAAAAGCTCAAGAAATGCCGGAACGGTTGTAAACTCACCGCGTTTGGTTGCGAAGGATTCGCCCCGCTGTTCAGCGATCCAGTCGCACGGGAATCCCGACTGCAATATCCAACTACAATCAATAACGAGGAGGCAACAGATGGCAAATCCACGTTCAGAGGATAAGTCTACTCAAGCCGCCGAGGATGCAGTTCGGCGCGTCAGCGAGAGAACTGCTGAACAGACCAGACGGATTGGAGAAACCGCGGCTGAGGCCAGTCAAGAGATGGCTCGGGCTAGCACCGATCTGCTGCGCCAAAATGCCGAGGCGGTACAGAGCGCCCTGCGGTTCGGCCTGGATATGACGACGGCGGTCATGGGCCGCTCCACCGATCAATTTGGTGGTGCACTTGGACTATCGGAGGAAGCACAACGTGCAACCGAAAGGTCGGCTCACAGCGCCGCCAGCGTCCTTCAGTCCACCACCGCGATTGCCAAAGGGATGAGCGGGATGTCGCAAGAGTATCTGGCGTTCGTCCGGCACCAAATGGAGTGCAGTATGAACCGCATGAACGAATTGTGGCGCTGCCGTACTCCTCAGGATGTTCTCGCCGTCCAAAGTGACTTCATGCGAGAAACCGTGGAGAACGCTGTGGGGTGCGGCCGACGAATGGCCGACATGTCGCTCAAGGCGGCTGACGATAGCGCGAAGCGCATGGCTCAGACTATCGAACGGCGCGCCGCCTAGTCGGGCTTTCCGCCGCCTTGGCAGTCACGGACAACAGCGGATTCCTTCAGCCGCTCTGTTCGGATTGCGGCCAAATCGAACGCTACACGCTCACCGTCTCGTGCTCGCGCGCGAACTCGCCGCCGGGAATCGAATCCAGCAGCGCCTTCGTGTAGGGGTGCGTCGGGTTGCCGAACACGTCGGCGGCCAATCCCTGCTCGACGACCGTGCCATCCTTCATAACGGCGACGAGGTCGCAGATCTGCGCGGCGACGCGCAGGTCGTGCGTGATGAAGATGATGGAGAGGCCGAGCCGCTGGCGCAGATCGGCCAGCAGTTTCAGCACCTGCGCCTGCACGGAAACGTCGAGTGCCGAGACCGGCTCGTCCGCAACCAGCACGTCTGGCTTCAGCGCCAGTGCCCGGGCGAGCCCGATGCGCTGACGCTGGCCGCCGGAGAATTCATGCGGGTAACGGTTGCCGGCGGACGGATCAAGGCCGACCAGCTCGAACAGTTTTCGGGCTTCGGCAACAGCCGTGGCGCGCGGCGTGCCATGGACGATGGGCCCTTGCGCGACCAGCTCGGCGGCCTTGCGGCGCGGGTTGAGCGAGGCAAAGGGATCCTGGAACACCATCTGGATATGCCGGGTTTCGCGGCGGACTTGTTCGCGCGACAGTTTTGCCCAGTCCTTGCCATTGAGCACGATCGATCCGGAGTCGGGATCGATCAGGCGCACGATGCAGCGCGCTAGGGTCGACTTGCCCGAGCCGGATTCACCGACGATGCCAAGCGTTGCGCCCTTGGGCAGATCGAGAGAGGTATCCTTGACCGCGGCCGTGACGCGCGCGCCACGTCCGAGGAAGCCGCCGGTGCGATAGGTCTTTGAGACGTTGGAAATGGTCAGGATGTTCTCGCTCGACAGCGGCCGTGGCGGCGGTGCCTTCAGCGGTGGTACGGCGGCAATGAGCTGCCTGGTGTAGGGATGCGCCGGATGGCTCAGCACCTGGTGAGCCGTGCCCTGTTCGACGATCCTGCCGTGCTGCATCACCACGACGCGATCTGCGATCTCGGCGACCACGCCGAAATCGTGCGTGATGAACAGCACCGCTGTCTTCTTGCGCTGCTGCAGGTCGCGGATCAGCTTCAATATCTGCGCCTGCGTGGTGACGTCGAGTGCGGTGGTCGGCTCGTCTGCGATCAGGAGCTTTGGGTCGAGCGCCAGGGCCATCGCGATCATGGCGCGCTGGCGCTGGCCGCCGGAAAGCTCATGCGGATAGGCCTTTGCGGCCAGCTTGGGATCGGGAATGCGGACGTCGGCGAGCAGCGCCAGCACGCGCGCGTTGATTTCGGCTTTCGACAAATCCGTGTGGATCGAGAACATCTCGCCGATCTGGTCGCCGATGGTGCGCAGCGGATTGAGCGCGGTCATCGGCTCCTGGAAGATCATGGCGATGCCGGCGCCGCGCACCTCGCGCATCTCGGCCGTATCAGCGGCGCAGAGATCGCGGCCCTCGAACAGCATCCGGCCGCTCTCGATTTTGATCTCGCTCGGCAACAGCCGCATGATGGCGTTCGCCATCATTGACTTGCCGGAGCCGGATTCGCCGACCACGCAGAGGATCTCGTTCGAGGCGATCGACAGCGAAACGTCCGACAGCGCATGGGGCCGATCGGCGCCCTCCGGCAGGCGCACGCTTAAGTTTTCGAGTGAAAGGATGGCCCCGCTCATCGGCTCTTCAGCCTCGGATTGAGCGCATCATTCAGTCCCTGGCCGACCAGTGATACCGCGAGCACGGTGACGAGAATGGCGATCCCGGGGATCGCCGAGACGTACCACTGCACCCGCAGCACGTCGCGGCCGAGCCCGATCAGATTGCCCCAGGAGGCGACATTGGGATCGGATAGCCTGAGGAAGGCGAGCGCGCTCTCAAGCAGGATCGCGACCGCCATCACCACGCTGGCATAGACGATGACCGGCGGCAGCGCATTGGGCAGGATCTCGCCGAGGATGATCTTGATGTCCCGCATCCCCAGCGTCTTGCCGGCCTGGACGAACTCGCGGTTGCGCAACGAGAGGAACTCGGCACGGGTCAATCGCGCCGGCGCCGGCCAGGATACGACGCCGACCGCGATGGTGACGGTGGTGAGCGTCGAGCCGAACACCGCGACCAGCACCAGCAGCAGCACGAAATTCGGCAGCGTCTGGAATGCTTCCGTGATCCGCATCAGGACATTGTCGACCCAGCCGCCGTAATAGCCGGCGAAGGCGCCGACCAGGATTCCGATCAGGATCGCGATCGCGGTCGCGACGCCGCCGATCAGGAGCGAAATCCGCGCGCCGTAGAAGATCTGCGCGGCGATGTCGCGTCCGGAATTGTCGGTGCCGAGCAGGAAGCGCGGATTGGAGAACGGCCAGATCAGCGGGCGCCCTGCGAGCGACAGGGGATCGCGCGGATAGAGGAAGTCGGCGCTGATCGCCATCCCGATCACGACGAGCAGCAGGATCAGGCCGATCACCGCGGCGGGGCTGCGGAAATAGCGTTTCAGCGCGTCCATGTCAGCTATCCGCCGAGATGCGCGGATCAAGCCGCGCATAGAGGAGGTCGGTCACGAAGTTGACCACGATCACGAGCAGGGCCGAGACGAAGACGATGCCGAGCAGGGTGTTGAGGTCGCGCTGCACCACGGATTCGTACGCCAGCCTCCCAAGCCCGGGCAACGAGAACACGCTTTCGACCACCACCGAGCCGCCCAGCATGGTTCCGGCCTGCAGCCCGATCAGCGTCACCATCGGCAGCAGCGCGTTGCGCAGCACATGCCGCGTCACGACATGGGTCTCGTCCAGACCCTTGGCGCGGGCGGTGCGGACGAAATCGAGGTTGAGCACCTCCAGCATCGAGGCGCGCATGATGCGGAGGTAAATGGCAAGGAAGATCAGCCCGAGCGTCAAGGTCGGCAGCACGAGATGGCTTGCAATATCGAGCACCCGCCAGAGGCCGGTCTGCACGGTGCCGATATCCTCGAAACCGCCCGACGGCAGCCATTGCAGGTAGACCGAGAACACCACGATCGCCATCAGGCCGAACCAGAACGAGGGCGTTGCATAGAAGATCAATCCGAGCGTCGAGATCAGCGTATCCGACCAGCGGTTGACGCCGCGCGCGGCGATCACGCCGAACACGAGGCCGAAGAAGAACGCGAACGACAGCGACGCCGTCATCAGGAGGATGGTCGGCGGCAGCCGCTCCAGGATCACGGAGGCGACCGGCTTGCCATAGATCGAGGAGAAACCGAGATCGAGCCGGACCAGGCGCCAGAGGTAGTTCGCGAGCTGCATCGGGATCGACAGGTCGAGCCCGTAGAACTGGCGCAATTCGCGCGCGGTCGCGGCGTCGCCGCCGCCCATTTGCGCCATCAGCGCGTCGACGGAGTCGCCCGGTGCCATCTGCAGCAGCAGGAAGACGCCAATCAGGATCAGGAACAGGGTCGGGATCGAGGCGGCGAGCCGCCGCCCCGCAAGGCTCAAGATGCGCATGGTCTCATCTTGACGTATTGAGGGCTAGAGCGCGATGACTTTCGTCATCCCGCTCTAAGTCTGTTTTTTGTTTGGGCATGATCTCTTCGGAAAACCGGTTCCCACTTTTCCGGATCATGCTCTATGCGGAAAGCCAAAGATCGTGCCAGCTCGACGACCCCCAGCGGGGCGTGTTGGAGTGGTTGCGGGCTTTTGCGGTGATGACTGTGACGAAGATCTGCTCGATCGGCATCCAGACCGGCAGTTCCGTATTCACTTCCTTGACAAACTCGGCATAGAGCGCCTTGCGCTTGACCGGATCGACCTCGGTGGCCGCATCGTCGATGGTCTTGTCGACCGTCTTGTTTTCCCAGTCCCATTGATTGGTCCAGGGCGCGCCCTTGGGCTGGCCGGATCGATACCAGACCGTGGTAGATACCGCGGGATCGTTGCGGTACTGGTGCCAGCCGGTGGCGAGGTCGAAGGCATGGTCGTCGTAGACCTGCTTCAGGAACCCGCCGCCGTCATTGCGCACGATCTCCACGGGGATGCCGATCTCCTGCAGCGATTGCTGGATGAAGGTCGACCACAGCGAGATGTCCTCACCCCACGGTGCGGGCAACAGCCGGAGCGAGAAGCGCGTGCCGCCGGCGCCCGGCTTGTAGCCGGCTTCATTGAGCAGCGCGATCGCCTTGGCCTTGTCGTAAGGATATTGCGGCGTGTCCGCACCCGGATAGAAGTCGGTCGAGGTCGAGGGGATCGGGCCGGTGCCGAGCTTGGCGAAATCGCCGAGGAAGTTGTCGATGAAGAACGGCACGTTGATCGCATGCGCGATGGCGCGGCGGACCCGGATGTCGGAAAGTTCCTTGCGGCGGAAGTTGAACTCGATCGTGTTGGTGCGCGCGTTGCCCTCGTTGCCCTTGGTGGAGACGATGAAGCGCTTGTCCTTGCCGAGCCGCGCCATGTCCGAGATCGTAAGTCCCGAGAACGGGCTGTAGTGCAACTCGCCGGCTTCCATCTGCGCCGCGGCGGCAGCGCGATCGGTGATCACCTTCCAGACGATGCGGTCGAGATAGGGCGCGTTCGGCCGCCAGTAGTCGGGATTGCGGTCGGCGATGATGTATTGCCCGCGCTCATATCTGACGAACTTGAACGGGCCGGTGCCAACAGGCGCCAGGTTGGTCGGGTTCTGGCGGATGTCGCCATTCTCGTAAAGGTGCTTGGCCGAGACGTAGCCGAGGTCGGGCAGGGCGCGCAGCAGCAGGTTGAGCGGCATCGGCCGCTCGTAGCGGAAGATCGCGGTCTGCGGATCGGGCGTGTCGACGGCGGTCAGGAATAGTTGCAGCGTCGAGCCATAGTTCAGGATCTTCTTCCACATGTTCATCGCGGTGAATGCGACGTCATCGGAGGTGAACGGCTTGCCGTCGTGCCAGGTGATGCCCTTGCGCAATTTGAAGGTGACGGTCTTGCCGTCGGGGGTGGCTTCCCAGCTCTCGGCGAGCACGCCGACCGGCTTGCCGTCGGCGTCGAGGTCGACCAGGTTCTCCTGGATCTTGCCGCCGATGATGTAGACGCCGGTCGAGGCCTGCAGGCTCGGATTGAGCTGGCGCTGCTCGGCGCCGTAGTGGACGTTGAACACGCCGCCCTTGCGCGGGGTCTCCTGCGCAAATGCCCGCATCGGGTTGATGACGTTGGCGGCGATGGCGGCCGACGTCAGAAGCGCGGTGCGGCGGTTGATCTCGAGGCGGGTAAAATCCATACAAGGTCTCCAGAAAGTAGCGTCGGGCAGCGCGCGGCGTGGGGCCGCAGGCCGTCTTTAGCCGATGTTGTGTGGGAAGGGGAACCCCAGGTCATTTTCTCAATTGCCGCGCAATCTGAACGATCATTGTCCTGGCCCCACACCAGACCGGCGTTATCGGCTGCGGCTCAGTGAGGCGAGCTTCGGCAGGGACCGCGAATCACTGAGTGCGAATCTGCAGCGGAAAAATAGGGGTCGGCAGGGTGCCGGATGGCCCGTTCGCGGGCGTATAGAGATGCTGTCGGAGGCAATGGAGGGCCTCGACCAGCGAAAAAACCCGGGAAAAATGCAGGATTCCGGTGTATCAGCGGCGATATAGCTGTGAAGAATGCTGAAAACCCTGTTTTTTTAGCC
This sequence comes from Bradyrhizobium sp. Crot121, assembly GCF_059512385.1. Lineage (NCBI taxonomy): Bacteria > Pseudomonadati > Pseudomonadota > Alphaproteobacteria > Hyphomicrobiales > Nitrobacteraceae > Bradyrhizobium > Bradyrhizobium sp. Crot121. The sequence continues at coordinate 30,995 of NZ_JCAMOR010000041.1, forward strand.
GGTTTCCGCCATAACGTGCCGTTTCCAGAATCAATGGAGCAACCATGGCTACCCAACTGTCGAAGTCGCAACTGATCGAGAAGATCGCGACCACCACCGAACTCTCCAAGCGCGACGTCAAGAACGTGATGGATACCCTCACGGACGTCGGTCATAAGGAGCTGAAGAAGAACGGCGTGTTCCTCGTCCCCGGCTTCGCGAAGTTCGTGGTGATCAAGAAGCCCGCGACCAAGGCGCGCAAGGGCATCAACCCCTTCACCGGCGAAGAGACGGTGTTCAAGGCCAAGCCGGCCCGCAAGGTCGTCCGGGCTCGCCCGGTCAAGGCCGCCAAGGACGCGGTCTAAGGCAAGAGGCCTCCGGAAGCGGGGGCCTTTTTGCTATAAGCGCGCCCGGCGTTCGCGTGAGGCCTGACCCTCTATTCCTCCGCAACGCGGGGCGCGGCAATCGGCGCTCGTGGGAACAAGCCATCAAAGCGAAAGCCCCACGAGCAAGGCCATGCAGGCCAGGTGGCCGGCGACGATGAGCGCAAGATGAAGAGGACCGGGCATCCGACGTCTCCTCGCTTTACGACGCCTCTCCCGCTTGCGGGAGAGGTCGGCGCTTAGCGCCGGGTGAGGGCTCTCTCCTCACGGATGGTCCCATCGTGGAGACACCCTCAGCCCAATGTTCTCCCGCAAGCGGGAGAGGGGGCGCAGCGTCCATCGCGGCGGCACCAACCGCCCTTTCAAGAGACAATCAATTCAGACTGGCGCCCGCGGTGAAGCTGCGATCGACGGCTTTGCCGACGTCGAGCGTCTTCGACAGGATGCCGTAGCGTGTGGCGCGGTCGGAGGCTTCCTGCACTTCCTTGACCACGTTCTCGTCGATCGCGATCGGGCTGGTCTTCTGCGCGGTATAGGCGCTCAGCAGCACGTCCTCCGGAAGTTTGGTCAGCTCGGCCGTGTTCTTCGCATAGTCGGCGAGATGATCGAGCGACCACAGCCGTGCCTTGTTCAGCCGCTGCAGCAGGTCCTGGACCGCGACGCGCTTGGTGGCGATAGCGTTATCGGAGGCGACAATGAAGGTGATCGTCGGCGTCAGGCCTTGGCCGTCGGCAACCACGCGTGCTTTGTCCTTCAGCGTCGCAAACGAAATATAGGGCTCCCACACCGCCCAGGCGTCGATCGATCCCGCAAGCAGTGCGATCTTGGCATCGACCGGGCCGAGCGGCGCGAACGTCGCGTCCTCGAGCTTGTAGCCGGATTTCTCCAGCGTCGCGTCGATCAGGAATTGCCCCCAGCCGCCTCGCGTGCCGGCGAGACGCTTGCCCCTGAGATCAGCCGCGGTCTTGATCGGCGAATCCTCGCGCACCAGGATGGCTTGCGTCCTGGCGTCGGACCGCGTGCCGCCGATCGCCTTGATCGGCGCACCCGATGCATAGACCGACAGGAAGGAGAGGTCACCGGTATAGCCGACGTCGAGCGCGCCCGCGTTCAAGGCTTCGAGTATCGGCGCGGCCGCAGGAAATTCCGACCACTCGATCTTGTAGGGCAGATTCTTTCCGAAACCTGAGATGTCGAGCAGCGAACGGTTGCCGCCCTTCTGGTCGCCGACCCGCAACACGATTGCGTCGTCGGCCAGCGCTGCGAGAACTGAGGAAAGGGTGATTGCGGTAGCGACGAAAGCAGTCGCCAGCTTGCGCGTAACGGAGTGAAAGCGAGTGAGCCTGCGCATGTCCATCTCTTTTGTGATTTCATTCGCCCATTGCGCAGAGAGCACATGAGCGTTCCATCGAGTCTATGAGCGAACCCCGCGCAGTCAACGAAACGGAAATCTGTATTGGCGCGGCTGGCGACAAAGAACGTCTCGTTGGGTTCCTCGGCAGAGAAGGCGCCACGCGCACCGTTACAAAGAGGTCTAATTCCCGCGCGATTTGCGTCAGTACGTGCGCTGCCGACGATCGCGCCACGACGAAATCGTTTCATCGTCTGCTGCTTGGATCGTGGAGATAATCCCTTTCGCGCGCGCCACATTCGAAATTCCATTTCATTGACGATGACACGATCGCACCGCATCATTTGGCGGTTGCATTGGGTGCCAATAGCGCCGGAGAAATCCGCCTTCTTACAACAATAGCTCTGGATGAGATGTGCGCGGGCTGGGCCGTTCGCGCGGACGGCGGAGCCATGACGGACATAGGGGTGAGCATGTCGATTGGAGAAAAGAAGAATAGATTGGCGATGGATCGGCGGACGCTGCTCCGGGCCGGCGCGGCTGCGGCTTTTGCTGCGCCGATCTGAGCGTTTGGCGCACAGGCGTTTTCCGCGCGCGGCGTGGTGCCGACGATCAACTTCTCCGAATTCCCGATCTGCAAGACGGCATCCGACGCGCCGCCGCTGACCGGTGCGCCGCGCAAATTGAAGCTGTCATGGAACGCAGGCGCGGTGTGTCTTGCGCCGCTGCCGGTCGCGATCGACTACGGCTTCTTCCAGAAGCAGAACCTCGACATCGAACTCGTCAACTACAGCGGCTCGACCGACCAATTGCTGGAGGCGATTGCCACCGGCAAGAGCGATGCCGGGCTCGGCATGGCGCTGCGCTGGCTCAAGCCGCTGGAGCAAGGCTTTGACGTCAAGATCGCCGCCGGCACCCATGGCGGCTGCATGCGCGTGCTGACGCGCGTAGGCTCCGGCGTCGACAAGCTCGCCGACCTCAAGGGCAAGATCGTCGCTGTCGGCGATCTCGCCGGTCCCGACAAGAACTTCTTTTCGATCCAGCTTGCCAAGCAGGGTATCGATCCGAACAAGGACGTCGACTGGCGCGCTTATCCCGGCAACCTTCTCAACGTCGCGGTCGAGAAGGGCGAGGTGCAGGCGTTCCTCGCCTCCGATCCGCTCGCTTATCTCTGGCTCAAGGACAGCCAGTACAAGGAAGTCGCGTCTAATCTTGACGGTGAATATCGCGACAAGACCTGCTGCATCGTCGGCCTCCGCGGCTCTCTCTTGCGTAATGAGCCGCATGTCGCGCGCGCGATCACCCAGGCGCTGCTCGATGCCGCCATGTTCACCTCGCAGAATCCGGACAAGGCCGCGAAGTCGTTCCAGCCCTATGCGCCGAAGACTGCGACGCTCGCCGATCTCGAAGCGATGGCGCGCTATCACACCCATCACCATCACCCTGTTGGCGAAGTCCTGAAGCGCGAGCTGAAAGGGTACGCCGACGATCTGAAGACCGTCTCGGTGTTCAAGCAAAGCACTGACACGGCGAAATTCGCGGAACGGATTTATGTCGACGTATTCAGTGTCTGACGCATCGGCCGCCGCCGGACAGGCCGCGGCCGGCGTCAGCCCGGGCTGGCTCGAGAAGCTGCGCAGTGGCGGCTATGGCGCCGGCCTAGCCGCCGGCGCCGCGTGGCTGGCGTTCGGCGCGTCCTGCCTCTACTGGGAAGATCTTGGCGACTGGTCGCGAACGAATGGGGTCGCGATCGGCGCGTTCTTGATCGCAGCGCTTGCACTGCTTGGGACACTCGGCGCCGATTTTCTCGGTGGCGCCGGCGTGGCGCTGCGCCGGCGCGCGCCGTGGCTGGTGGCGCTCGGGTCGTTTCTAACGCTCTGGGAGATTGCCACCGCAAAATTCGGCTGGCTGCCGCTGCCGTTCTTCCCGCCGCCGCAGGCGATCGTGGAAGTCTATACCGATGATCTGCCAAAGCTGTTCAACAGCGTCATCGCATCCGTGAAGCTGCAGCTCGGTGGCTATATCATCGGCGCGGCCATCGGGTTTTTGACCGGCGTATCGATCGGCTGGTCACAGAAGGTGGGCTACTGGGTGCATCCGGTGCTGCGCTTCATCGGACCGTTGCCGGCGACCGCCTGGCTGCCGTTCGCCTTCTTCACCTTTCCCTCGAGCTGGAGCGCGAGCACCTTCCTGATCGCGCTTGCCACCGGCTTCCCGGTGACTGTCCTGACCTGGTCCGGCGTTGCGAGCGTGCCGAACGCCTACTACGACGTCGCACGGACGCTTGGCGCCAAGCCGTCCTTCCTGGTGCTGAAGGTGGCCATCCCCGCGGCGCTGCCGCATGTCTTCGTCGGCCTGTTCATGGGGCTCGGCTCCTCGTTCGCCGTCTTGGTCGTGGCCGAGATGATCGGCGTCAAGGCCGGGCTTGGTTGGTACCTGCAGTGGGCGCAGGGCTGGGCGGCCTACGCCAACATGTATGCCGCGCTGATCGTGATGTCGCTGCTCTGCTCCGGCGCGATCACGCTGCTGTTCAAGACGCGCGACCGTCTGCTGGTCTGGCAGAAAGGTGTCGTCAAATGGTAGCCGCCGCTTTGGCCGAAGCGATCACTTATCCTGCCGTCGGTGCCGAGCTCGATATCGCGCATGTCAGCCACGCTTTCGATATCGATGGCGCCGTGCTGCCCGTGCTCGAGGACGTCAGCTTGGCGATCAAGCCCGGCGAGTTCGTCGCGCTGCTCGGCCCGTCCGGCTGCGGCAAGTCCACGCTGCTGCGGCTGGTGGCCGGACTTGAGAAGCCGCGCAGCGGCGTGTTGCGTGAGGACGATATCCGCATCAACGGACCGCACCCGTCGCGCGTCGTCGTGTTCCAGGACCCGACGCTGTTTCCCTGGCGCTCGGTCTGGGACAATGTCGCGCTCGGGCTGGAGGCGCAGGGCATCCTGAAAAGCCAGCGGCAGCGTGTCGACGCAGCGATCGATCTCGTCGGCCTCTCCGCTTTCAGGAAAGCCTATCCGCACCAGCTTTCCGGCGGCATGGCGCAGCGCGTCGCGCTGGCGCGTGCGCTGGTCAACGATCCGAAGGTGCTGATCCTCGACGAGCCGCTTGGCAAGCTGGATTCGTTGACGCGGATCACCATGCAGGCGGAGATCGTCTCGCTCTGGCAGCGCAAGGGCTTCACCACGCTGCTCGTCACGCACGATGCGGAGGAAGCGCTGTTCCTCGCCAACCGCGTCATCGTGCTTAGCGACCGCCCGGCGCGCGTCAAGGCCGACGTCAAAGTCGATCGGCCGTATCCGCGCCATCGCGGCGACCCCTATCTCGCCGATCTGCGCCGGCAGATTCTCGGCCTGCTCGGACTGGACGCAACATGGTGACGTCTGCGGCGAAAGAGCTGACTCCGTCGGGAGCGCCGGACCATGTCGCGCGCGCCTCACAGCTCGCCGAGGTCATTGCCGGGCGGGCAGCTGCGCACGACCGCGACGCCAGCTTTCCGTTCGAGAATTTCGACGACCTCGCGAAAGCCGGTCTGCTCGCGCTGACCGTCCCGGCTGCGCTCGGCGGGGTAGGGGCGGGCGCCCGCGACACGGCGCGCATCCTTGGCATTATCGGCAAGGCCGATCCGTCGACCGCGCTGGTGCTGTCGATGCACTACATCAACCATATGGTGATGGCGCGCAGCCCGCGCTGGCCCGCGCGCCTGTCGCGCAAGCTCGCCAAGGAGACCGTCGAAGGCGTGGCGCTGATCAATGCGCTGCGTGTCGAGCCCGAACTGGGATCGCCGGCGCGCGGCGGCCTGCCGGCGACGATCGCGCGCCGTACCGAGACCGGCTGGCGGCTGAGCGGCCGCAAGATCTATTCGACCGGCGCGCCGATCCTGAAATGGTATCTGGTGTGGGCCAAGACCGACGAGCCGGAAACCCGCGTCGGCCAATTCCTGGTGCCCGCGGGATTGCCCGGAACGAGGATCAAGGAGACCTGGAACCATCTCGGCCTGCGCGCCAGCGGCAGTCACGACGTGATCTTCGAGGACGTCGTGTTCCCGCTCGATTACGAGGTCGACGTGCGGAAGCCGGAAGAGTGGACCGCGCCTGATGTCACCCAGGCGACCATCCACGCCATCTTCGTGGCCGCGATCTATGACGGTATCGCCCGCGCCGCGCGCGACTGGCTGATCAAGTTCCTGCGCGAACGTGTTCCGGCCAATCTCGGCGGACCGCTCGCGACATTGCCACGAGCTCAGGAAATCCTCGGCGGCATCGAGGCGCGGCTTGCGGTCAATGCACGCCTGATCGACAGTTTTGCCGCCGAGTTCGATGCCGGCTTGCCGCTCAGCGCGACCGAGTCCAATATCGTCAAGCTGACGGTGACCAACAATGCCGTCGCCGTGGTGGAGGACGCGCTGTCACTGACCAGCAATCACGGCCTGTCGCGACACAATCCGCTGGAGCGGCATTTTCGCGATGTGCTGTGCGGCCGCGTCCACACCCCGCAGGATGACTCCACCCGCATCGCCGCCGGACGCCTGGCGCTGGGCATCTGAACAACAGCCAACAAGATCGGAGCTTCCCCATGTCAGTCGAGTTCATCGGCTTCATCACCAACAACAATGCGTCCGAGACCATCGTGCGCTCCGGTCCCGTGCTCGATCCGCCCTATCTCGAGACGGTCGCCAAGGCGCATGAGCTTGCCGGTTTCGACCGCGCGCTGCTCGCGTTTCATTCGACGACGCCGGATGCGCTGCAGGTCGCCCAGCACGTGCTCGGCATCACCAGGACGTTGAAAGTGATGATCGCCCAGCGGCCGGGCTTCACCGCGCCGACGCTCTTGGCGCGTCAGCTCGCCACGCTCGACCAGTTCTACCCTGACCGCGTCTCGCTGCACGTCATCACTGGCGGCAATGCCACCGAGCTGCGCCAGGACGGCAATACGCTCGACGACAAGGACGAGCGCTATGCGCGCACCAGCGAATTCCTCGACATCGTCCGCCTGGAATGGACCAGCGAGAAGCCGTTCGACTATCGCGGCAAGTACTACCAGGTCGAGCGGGGCTTTTCGCAAGTTAAGCCGCATCAGAAGGGCGGCATCTACACCTTCGTCGGCGGCGGCTCGGATGCCGCGGTGGAGGTCGCGAGCAAGCACGCCGACACCTTCGCGCTGTGGGGAGAATCTTATGCGCAGGTGCGCGACGTCACCGCGCGCGTACGCGCTGCTGCCGCCAAGCACGGCCGGCCGGCGCCGCGCTTCAGCCTCTCGGTGCGGCCGATCCTCGCCGACGCCGAGGAGAAGGCGTGGGCCAAGGCGCAGTCGATCCTCGAGCGCGCCACCGAATTACAGGACCAGACCGGCTACCGCAAGCCTGCGGACGGTCATGCCACCGCGGGCGCGAAGCGGCTGCTTGCGCTTGCCGATCAAGGCGCGCGTATCGACAAGCGGCTTTGGACCGAGATTGCCAAGCTGACCGGCGCCAACAGCAACACCACGGCGCTGGTCGGCACGCCCGAGCAGGTGGCGGAGGTGTTCGCCGATTATTACGACCTCGGCGTCAGTCACTTCCTGATCCGCGGCTTCGATCCGCTGATCGATGCGATCGACTATGGCCGTGAATTGATCCCGCTGACGCGCAAGCTGATCGCCCAGCGCAATGCGACGCGTGGGATTGCCGCCGAATGATCCGGTTCGCTCTCGCTGTTTTGCTCGCGCTCAGCGGCACGAGCATCGCGTCCGCGCAAACCACGTTGCGCGTCGGCGACCAGAAGGGCAATTCGCAGGCGGTGATGGAAGCCGCCGGCGTGCTCAAGGACGTGCCCTACAAGATCGAGTGGAAGGAGTTCGCGGCGGCCGCACCGCTGTTGGAAGCGCTCAGCGCCGGCGCGATCGACACCGGCCTCGTCGGCGATGCGCCCTTCACCTTTGCCGCCGCGGCGGGCGTGCCGGTGAAAGCGATCGCGGCGGTGCGGCAATCGCGCGAAGGGCTCGCGATCCTGGTGCCCGAGACATCCGCGATCAAGAGTTTCGACGACCTGCGCGGCAAGAAGATCGCGACCGGCCGCGGCTCGATCGGTCACCAGTTGATCCTGGCCGCGCTCGAATCCAGGGGCTGGCAGGCGAGCGATGTGCAGATCGTCTTCCTCGCACCGTCGGACGCCAAGGTCGCCTATACGCAAGGGTCGGTCGAGGCCTGGTCGACCTGGGAGCCCTATGTCAGCCAGGAAGAGGTGCTGTTCAAGTCGCGCCGCGTAATCACCGCCGAAGGCATTACGCCCGGCCTCGGCTTTCAGGTCGCAACGCCGAGCGCGATCAAGGACAAGCACGAGCAGTTGCAGGATTTCGTGCGTCGCCTCGCCGCGGCGCGGGCATGGTCGCAGAACAATGTCGCCGGCTATGCCGAGACCTGGGGCAAGCTGATGAACATCCCGACCTCGGTGCCACTGAACTGGCTGGCGCGGGCCAAGATCCAGATCACGCCGATCGATGACACCGTCGTGAGCGATGAGCAGAAGACCATCGATCTCTATCACCGCTGGGGTCTGATCAAGCAGCAGCTCAATGCCGCCGAGATCGTCGACCGCTCGTTCGCGACGGCGATCGGCAAGGGCACGGGTCTGTAAGGCCGGCATCACGCTCCCGAATGCGTGATCGGCGGAAATAATCCGCTTGGCGAGTCGAGAGTGCCGAAAGGATTTTCCACGTTTCATCCTCGCAAGAATGTCAACGTTGCTATTTCTCCGGCTCTCTTGCCGTGACACACAGCCCGGCCAAAATGAAACAAATCGAACAATAGGGAGTCCGGGAGACCACCATGGGCCTGCATGAAACAAAGATCGAGTCGCTTCCCTTCGTCACTGCCGAGCTCAATTATCTCGCCCCGACAGCGGGCAAGCCACGCACCTACGCCTTTGATCCGCCACCGGGCGAACCCAAATCGACAGCGCTCCCCGAACCCCACAACGTTCCGATCTTCGACGGCCGTCTGATCGCGGGCCAGTTTTCGCTCGACCGTGAAGGCTTCGCCCTCGTCAAGCATCCGACCGTGGTGAAGAATTACTACGACGATAACGAAATCAGGCGCGTCTACTATCCCGCCGTCGAAGCCTTCCTGAAGGCGACGTTGAAGGCGGATCGCGTTGTCATCTTCGATCACACCGTGCGCAAGCGCGTCGAGGGTGCGCCTGATGTGCGTGACGGCACGCCGCGCCAGCCGGCGACTCGGGTCCATGTCGACCAGACTGATCTGTCCGGACGCAACCGCGTCTTCGAACATCTGCCTGAGGAGGCCAACGAACTTCTTAAAGGTCGCGCCCAGGTGATCAACCTGTGGAGGCCGATCCGCGGGCCGCTGCGCGATGCGCCGCTTGCGATGTGCGACGGCCAGTCGGTGGAGCAGGGCGATCTCATCGCCTCCGACTTGATCTATCCGAACCGTCAGGGCGAGACCTATTCCGTGAAATACAATGCGAACCACCGCTGGTTCTATTTCCCGGAAATGACGCCCGACGAAGCGCTGCTGCTCAAGTGCTACGATTCGGCAACCGACGGCCGCACGCGCTTCGCGCCGCATACGGCCTTCATCGATCCGACGACGCCGGCTGATGCAGAGCCTCGCGAGAGCATCGAGGTGCGGACGCTGGTGTTCCATAAGCACTAAACTGCCCAATACCTAGGCAGAGATTGGCGTTCTCTGCCTATTGGTGATACGCCGTCCCGAAATTCCTCGGAAGACGAGACGATTCGTGGGCGGCGTTACCAAAGAAGATGCGGGGTCCAGTACCCGCACGCTGATTTATGCTCTGTTGGCCCTGGCTTGCGGCCATATGCTATCGACCCTGCTGCGGACGATCCCGGCCATCAGCCTCGACCTGATGGCCGCCGATTTCGCGACGCCGCCGCAGACGCTCGCGAGCCTGACCTCGATCTACCATTTCGCCTTTGCCGCATCGCAGGTTCCCGTCGGCGCCGCGATGGACCGCTTCGGCGTTCGCCCGGTCTCCCTGGGCCTGCTCATCGGAACCATCTTCGGGGCAGTGGCATCGGCGTTTGCGACCGGACCGGGGAGCTTCCTCGTTGGCCAGCTCATGCTGGGGATCGCGACATCAGGCATGCTGATGTGCCCGATGACGCTGGCTGCGAAACAGCTTTCCCCGCTCAAGTTTGGCCTGTGGTCGGGCGCGATCCTGTCGATCGGCAACATCGGCATGCTGCTGTCGTCGAGCCCACTGGCCTTCGTGGTCGAGCGTTTTGGCTGGCGCGCGGGGTTCTGGATATCGGCGGTCGGTGGTGTCGCGGTGCTGCTTGCGGTGTTCGCGCTGGTGCCGAGACAGCCGGCTGAACACAAGGACGATTCCTCGCCGCTTTCGCAGATGATGGAAGTCTTGCGCCTCGGCCTGTCCCATCAGCTCCGGGGCCTGGTCGCCTTGTCGCTGGTCTCGCTGGCCGCGTCGCTCGTGCTCAGGGGATTGTGGGGCGGCCCGTGGCTGATGGAGGTCAAGGGGCTCACCCGCATCGAAGTCGGCAACCAACTCGGCATGTTCACGCTGGCGCTGATCGCTGGGCCGGTCTGCATCGGCATGATCGATCGCAGGCTCGGCCACCGGCGTACCGTCGTTGCGGCATCCCATCTCGTATCGGCGCTGCTGCTTCTCCTGATGGCCCTGGGAGCTCCGGGCTACCCGATATCTAGTCTGTTTGGCGTCGCCGTCATGCCGCCGCAATATGATCTCGTCCTGTTCGTCCTGATCGGTCTTGCCGTCTCGGCGCAGCCGCTGCTCTACGGCATGACCAGACAGCTCGTCGACGCCCAGAGCGCAGGCAAGGCGCTTTCGGCGATCAATCTCTCCTTCTTCCTCGGCGCGGCACTGATGCAGTCCATAACCGGCGCGGTGGCGGCGCTCTATGGATTGCCGGCGGTGATGATCTTCATGGCTGCAGCCCTGCTGGCCGGCACGGTGGTGTTTTTGATCTATACGTCCCGGGCGGCGGCGATAAAATAGATGATGTTCTCCGCTTTGTTGGCGCTGATGGGAGTTCCTTTCGGCGCTGACCGTCGATGATCGCTAGATCGCTGCAACGCACCATTTCATTTCTCTGCCCATATTTACGCGCTATTGTTGTGGGCGGGGAAACGCAGCAGGCTGCCGTTCGAGCAGGTTTGAGGCGATGCCGATGCAACAAAGAAAAGCGAGATTGTCGCTGTCCCTCGTCGCCGCACTGCTTCTCGCGTGGGCGCCGTCCAGCGCACAGCAGGCGTCCGAGGGAGGCGCCGCGGATAATGAGATCCGCATCGGCAACGTCATGCCCTACACCGGACCGCTGGCGGCCTTTGCGACCATCGGCAGGGCAGAAGCCGCCTATTTCGACATGGTCAACGAGCGCGGCGGCATCAACGGACGCAAGATCAAGTTCATCTCCGTCGACGACAGCTCCAATCCGCGCACCGCGCTTCAGCAGACGCGCGAACTGGTCGAGAAGGAGAACGTGCTCTTGATGTTCGGCTCATTCGGCACGCCGAGCAATCTCGCGACCCGGACCTATCTCAACGACAAGAAGATCCCGCAATTGTTCGTCGCTTCGGGCGACGAGGAATGGGCAAATCCGAAGACATATCCGTGGAGCATGGGCTGGCAGCCGACCTTCCGCGCGGAGGGCCAGATCTATGCGAATTACATCCAGGCGTCCTATCCCGACCGCAAGATCGCCGTGCTCTGGCAAAACGATCAGTTCGGCCGCGATCTGTTCAGGGGATTGCAGGAAGGTCTCGGCGATACCGCCGGCATGATCGTCGCCGATCTCGCCTTTGATGTGTCCGATACCTCGATCCAGGTGCAGATCAAGATATTGAAGGATTCCGGCGCCGACATACTGGTGTTCAACGGAGCGCCGGCGATCGCCGCCCGCGCTATTCGCATTGCGGCCGACCTGGATTGGCATCCGGTCTTCATCCTCGACAATGCCTCGGCCTCGATCGCCAGCGCGCTGCGGCCAGCGGGATTGCAGAATGCGCTCGGCGTGATCTCGACATCCTTCCTAAAGGACGCCGACGATGCGGCATGGAAGGAGGACCCGCCGATCAAGGCGTGGTCGGCCTTCATGGACAAATACTATCCCGACGGCGACAAGGAGGACAGCTACGCCATCTTCGGCTACGCGGCGGCGGAGACCCTTGTCCAGGTGCTGAAGCAGTGCGGTGATGATGTGTCGCGCGAGAACATCATGCGCCAGGCTACGTCGTTGAAGAACTATGTCAACCCAGTCGCGCTGCCGGGCATCGCGATCAACACCGGCCCGACCGATTTCCGCCCGATCGAGCAGATGCGTCTGGTGCAGTTCGACGGCAATGTCTGGCAACCGATCGGCGATGTGGTCGAAAGCGCATTTTTGAACGCGCCTGGCGATAAGTGATTTCGGAATGAGCGGCGCCACATACTCGCCGTCGTCCCGGGTCCCGGCTTCGTCGCGGCGCGTAAGCCCGGGACGACGCCGACATTGCGAGCGGAGCGAAGCAATCCATCTCGCCGCTTGCGAAGGCATGGACTGCTTCGCTCCGCTCGCAATGACGGGGTTGGTTCTGATTCAATTTCAAACAGCGGTCCCGTAGGATGGGTAGAGCCTACTTCTTCCCCGCCTGTCCGTAATTCAGCAGCCCGCCCTTGCTCTTTGGCGGATGCGCGCGCAGGCCTTCTTCGTTCGGCTCGGTACCCCAGCCCGGCCGGTCCGGAATTACGAGATGGCCGTCGACGATGTCAGGGACATGCGTGAACAGCTCATGATCCCAGGCGAGCCGGTCGATATCGGTTTCCATGATCCGCAAATTCGGCACTGCCGCGGAGAAATGCGCGTTCATCATGGTGCAGAGGTGGCCGTAGAAATTATGCGGGGCGACATTGACCTCGAAATGTTCGGCGGCGTTCGCGATCTTCATCGATTGCCAGACGCCGTTCCAGGGCGTGTCGATGATCGCGACGTCCATTGCCTGCTCGGTGAAGTAGGGCAGGAACTCGCGCAGGCCGAGCAGCGTCTCGCAGGAGGAGATCGGATGCGGGCTCTGGCGGCGGATGTAACCTAGCGCTTGCGGGTTGAAGGTGTCGATTTCGACCCAGAACATGTCCATCTTCTCGATCGCCCGCACGATCTTCAGATAGCCTTCGGTCTTGGCGTTGAAATTGAGATCGAGCAGGAGATCGACATCGGGCCCGGCGCCATCGCGGATCGCCTCCAAATGCATGCAGAGATTGCGCAGCACCGTGCGGTCGACATTGATCTCGGGCTCGAACGGTGCGCCGAAGCCGGGCCGCCAGCCCTGCGGCTTGCCGTCGGTATAAACGAAGATGTTGGTCTTCAGCGCCGTGAAGCGCTTCTCGCGCACCTCGCGGCCGATCGCTTTGACGCCGTCGAGGTCGGTGATGGCCGGCTTGTACCAGTCGGGATGGTTGATGCGCCAGGTCGCGCAATGCGACCAGTAGACCCGGATGCGGTCGCGAATCTTGCCGCCGAGCAGCTCGTAGCAGGGCACGCCGAGCGCCTTCGCCTTGACGTCGAGCAGTGCGTTCTCGATCGCGCCGAGCGCCAGCGCCACCACGCCGCCGGCGGCCGGCCGGGTCGCGGAGAACAGTTCGGCATAGATACGCTCGTGCTGCAGCGCGTTCTTGCCGATGATCCGCGTCGACAGCCGCTCGATCGCGGCGGTGACACCGGGCGCGCCAAAACCTTCGTCGAACTCGCTCCAGCCGACGACACCGTCTTCGGTCGTGATCTTGACGAAGTGGTAATTCCGCCAGCCGGCATCGCAGGCGAGCGTTTCGATGCTTCTGATGTTGGACGACTTGCCCATGGTTTCCTGCCCGGCGTTGTTTGTTTCGTTGGGTCGATAACAACAATGGAACGGCCGGCGCGTCAATCACGGCGGAGACAATCCAGCTCGGCAGGTCGCGACTAGCTCTTCGGCGGAAACAGCATCGGCCGCTGCCGCTCGAAGGTCTGGCGGCCGCTCTTGAAGCCCATGAGCACCTCGGGCAATTCCGCGATCGCGCCGCGGCCGCTATCGGTATCGAGCACGATGATGTCAGCGGGATTGCCGACGCTGATGCCGTAGTCCCGCAGGTTCATCAGGCGGGCAGGGAGGTCCGTCACCAGATCGAGGCAGGCGTCGAATTCGTTGACCTTGGCATGGGCGATGTTGGCGTAGAAATTGGCCATCCGCAGCAGCGAGGCATCGCCGAACGGCGTGAACGGATTTTGCACATTGTTGGTCGCGACAGAGCAGAGCACGCCGTCGGCGACGAGTTTGTGCGCCATGGTCAGGCCGCGCGGCGCGTTATGTGTCGCGTCGCGCCCCAGCAGATAGAGGTCGGTCGCGGGTAGGACGGTGACCGCAACGCCAGCGTTTGCCAACCGTTCGGTCGCCGTCTTCAGCCGATCCGGTGGCAGCGCCGAGAGCTTGGTCGCATGGCCGACGGCGACGCGTCCCTGATAGTTCCGGCGCTCGGTCTGGCGACACACTTCTCCCATATGCCACCAGGACGGGTCGAGGTCGAAGTCCAGATGCAGATCCACATCGACGTCGAACTCCTGCGCCAGATCGAAGATCTTCTCGATATGCACGTTCGGATCGGTGTCCACATAGGGACAGCCGCCGATCGCCTCGCCGCCGTCGCGCAGCGCTGCGATCAGCAATTCCTCGGCGCCGGGATCGTTGGTCAGCCCTTCCTGCGGGAACACGCACGGAGAAATATCGATCGCCCAGGCATAATCGCGCTTCAGCGCCTTGATCGCCTCGAAGCCGCGCAGGCCGATGCGTGGATCGATCTCCACATGCGTGCGCATCCGCGTGGTGCCGAAGGTGATCGCGCGCTCGATCACGTGCGCGCCGCGAGCATAGATGTCATCGACGGTGAAATCGCGCTTCATCGCCGCCACCGCCCGGATGGCTTCGCTTACACTGCCATGGTCATGAGCGCAGCGGCCGAGCAGGCAGGCCTTGTCGAGATGGATATGGGTGTCGACGAAGCCTGGCAGCACGAGCTTGCCGCCGACATCGATTTCCGCCGTCTCACAGATGAGATGACGTTCGATCGCCGCGATCCGGCCGCCGGCGATGCCGATATCGACCGGCGTGCTCGCACCTCGCGGGCGCGCATTGCGGAAGACGAGATCGAAGGCGGTTGGCATCGTCGTCAGCGTCCGCGCGCCGCCTTCGGCAGTTTCACGACGCGGCCACCCTCCGCCTCTTCGGCATAGGGCGCGAGGATATCGAGCAGGTCGCGGCCGCGCTGCGGGACGGGAGCGACCAGCGCACGGCCTGCCACCGAGTCCAGATGGCTGTGCATCAGGCTCATCACCTTCTCCTCGTCGCCCCTGACCAGCGCCGCAATGATCGCGCGATGCTCGTTGATGGCGCATTCCGAGGAATGCGGGCGGCTGAACAGCGACAGCGTCAGGCAACAGCGATAGGCGATCTCGCTGACATACCGGATCAGGATCGGGCTGTTCGTCATGTGCGCGAGCAGGATGTGGAATTCGGTTGCAAGCCGGATCGAGACCGGGTCCGAGCCGCCGCGCGCACGGTCCTCGGCATCGACATGCGCATTCAATTCCGCGATCTGCGCCTTGGTGAGCTTGCCGGCGAGATGGCGCACCACGAGCCGCTCGAGCTGAATCCGGACATCGAAGGCGTCGCGCGCATCCTGCCAGCTCGGCGTCGCCACCACGGCGATGCGGTTGCGGCGCAGTTCGACCAGCCCCTCGGCCGCCAATTGCCCGAGCGCATGGCGCGCAATGGTGCGGCTGACGCCGAAACGCTCGCCGAGCGAATCCTCCGGCAGCTTCGCGCCCGGCTCCAGCGCCTGCTCGATGATGGCGCGGCGGAGCGCGCGGCAGATCACGCTGACCTTGTCGGACGATTCAGCAGTCTTGCTGGCCGCGCGCGGCGCCATCGGTTGGTCCCGTAAGTGCTTGCGGGCTGATTCTTAGCACAGGCGTCCAATAATTGTGCGCACGAATTGCATGCACTTTGATGAGCCGATTGCCTAAAAAGAATCCGCCGGAGCAGTGCCGATTCCCCTGATCGCGTTGATTCCGTAGGAAAGCCGCGCTGGCATCTGGCTTGCATACACTTTCTGCCGTGATGCGCATGCAAGCAAATTCCGAATTCTCCGGCGAGCCGGTTCCTTCCGGAAGCGCGCCGATTGCCGTTGAACTATCCGACGCCTCGGTGACGTTCGGGCGCGGCGCGCGTGCAGTGCCGGCGTTATCGACGACGACACTGCGGATCGCGGACGGCGAGTTCGTCGCGCTGGTCGGTCCGTCCGGCTGCGGCAAGTCGACGATCCTGCGGTTGGTCAGCGGCCTAGTGCAGCCGAGCACGGGCGTCGTCATCGTCGGCGGCCGCGAGGTGGCGGCGCGCGCGATGCGGGTCGGCATGGCCTTCCAGAATCCGACCATGCTGCCATGGATGACGATCGAGCGGAACATCATGCTGCCGCTCAAGATCGTTGAGCCGTTCCGCTCCCAGTTCCGAAGACTCCGCAAGAGCCAATTCCGCGACAAGGCCAACGCGCTGTTGGAGCAGGTTGGCCTGAAAGGTTTTGGTGGCCGCTTTCCCTGGCAGCTATCCGGCGGCATGCTCCAGCGCGCCAACCTCTGCCGCGCGCTGATCCATGAGCCGCGCCTCTTGCTGCTCGACGAGCCGTTCGGCGCGCTCGACCAGTTCACGCGCGAGGAATTGTGGTCGATCCTGCAGGGGCTCTGGATGACGCACAAGCCGACGGTGCTGCTGGTCACCCACGATCTGCGCGAGGCCGGCTTTCTCGCCAGCCGCATCTGCGTGATGAGCGCGCGGCCCGGCCGCATCCTCGACGACAGCCATGTCGGCTTTGCCCGGCCGCGCACGGTGGCGATGACCTTCGAGCCTGATTTCGTCGCGCTGAACCAGAAGCTGCGGGCGATGATCGTTGACGCGCGCAGTGCAGTGCAGGAAGGAGCGGTCTGAGATGACAGCACTCGATATCAGGCAGAAGGCGTGGTCGGCGGCGCTGATCGTGCTGTTCTTCGTCGCCTGGGAACTGTTCTGCCTGATGACCGGCATGTCCGATCTCGTGCTGCCGCGTCCGTCGCAGGTCTTCGTGACACTGTTCGAGCGCTTTCCGGTGCTGTGGCCGCACATCATCCAGACGCTCGCGACCACGATGTTCGGCTTC
Source organism: Bradyrhizobium sp. Crot121 (assembly GCF_059512385.1). Classification (NCBI taxonomy): domain Bacteria; kingdom Pseudomonadati; phylum Pseudomonadota; class Alphaproteobacteria; order Hyphomicrobiales; family Nitrobacteraceae; genus Bradyrhizobium; species Bradyrhizobium sp. Crot121. The sequence continues at coordinate 47,896 of NZ_JCAMOR010000041.1, forward strand.
GTATTGGGTGTGGCGCTCGGTGTCGTGCTCGGCGCCTTCATCGGCGTCTCGAAGACTGCCTATGACACCGCCTATCCGCTATTGATCGGCTTCTCCTCGATCCCGAAGGTCGCGGTGGTGCCGATCTTCGTGCTCTGGTTCGGCTCCGGCACGGTGCCGGCGGTTCTCACCGCGCTGTCGATCTGCTTCTTCCCGATCGTCGTCAACATCGCCACCGGGCTTGCCACCACCGAGCCCGAACTCGAGGACGTCTTGAAGGCGCTGGGCGCCAGCAAGTTCGACATCCTCTGGAATGTCGGCCTGCCGCGCACGATGCCGTTCTTCTTCGCATCGCTGAAGGTCGCGATCTCTTACGCCTTTGTCGGCGCGGTGCTCTCGGAGACAGTCGCCTCCAACCGCGGCATCGGCAATGTGATGATGACCGCGTCTTCGAATTTCAACGTGCCGCTGGTGTTCGCCGGACTGTTCGTGCTCGCCGGCCTCGGCGTTGCGCTCTACGTCGTGTTCTCGCTGATCGAAGGCCAGGTCACCGGCTGGGCCACGCGGAAGAACGACGTGATTGCCACCTGAGAAAGAGTTTATCAACCATCATTCATGAGGTCGTCATGCCAAGCAAAGTGAGCGCCGCGCTGTTGGGACTAATCCTGTTTGCAGGGACCGCGGCGGCCGAGGAAACCACGATCAAGTTCACGCTCGGCTGGAAGACGCAAGGCGCGGACGCCGCCTTCTTCTACGCCAAGGACCATGGCTTCTTCAAAGAGGAAGGCCTCAACGTCGTCATCGACCAGGGCGAAGGCTCGGGCGCGACCGTGACGCGCATCATGTCGGGCGCCTACGATGCCGGGTTCGGCGACGTCAACGCCATCATCCAGAATGCCGCGACCAAGCCGCAGGATGCGCCTGTCATGGTCTACATGATCTGGAACCAGCCGCCGTTCGCGATCGTCGCGAAGAAGTCGAGCGGCATCAACACCATCAAGGATTTCGAAGGTCACACCCTCGGCGGAGCGCAGGGCACGCCGACCACGCGGCTGCTGCCGGTGTTCGTGCACAAGAACGGGCTCGATGGCGAGAAGATCAAGATCTCCAACATGGCGCCAAACCTGCAGGAGCCGATGCTGATCAAGGGCGACATCGACGCCGCGCTTGTCTTCAACATCACCAGCTACTTCAACCTGGTGCTGAACCGCCAGGATCCCGAGAAGGACTTCAAGTGGTTCTCGTTCGGCGATTACGGAATGGATCTCTATTCCAACGGCGTGATGGTCTCGCGCAAATTGCTCGCCTCCAATCCGAAGGCCGTCGCCGGCCTCGTCCGCGCTGTCAACAAGGGTATGATAGCGGTCGCCAAGGACCAGAATGCCGGCATGAAGGCAGCGGTGAATTTCGACAACCTGATCAACGTCGACGTCGAGAAGCGCCGCCTGCAATATTCCTTCGACAAGCTGATCGTCTCGCCGGAGATGAAGGAGATCGGCGTCGGCGACGTCAAGGATGACCGCATGGCCCGCGCCATCGGCATCATCGTCGAAGGCTATCAGCTCGCGCGCACGCCGGCGCCGTCCGAAATCTTCAGCCGCGAGTTCCTGCCGCCGCGGGCGGAGCGGGAGTTGGTCTACATCACCAACTGAGATAATCTGCGGTCATGGCGAACAGAGTCCCGGCACATAGCCTATTCGCCGGTCGTGACCGCGGCGTGCTCAACGACGTCGTGCTCCGGCACGACAATGGGATCATCACCTCCATCGATCAGGGAGCGCCGCCAACGAGGCCGCGCTCCTTCGTCCTGCCCGCCTTCGTCAACGCCCACGATCATGCGCGGCCGACCGCATCGTCCTTCGGCGCGCTCGGCATGCCCCTGGAGAGCTGGCTGCTCCGCTCCGTATTGGGCTCGCCGGTCGATCCCTACCTCACCGCGGCTTCCGCGCTGGCGCGATCGGCGCGCGCCGGCTGCGCCGCGATGATGGTGCACTACACCCGCCCGAGCGGAACCATGCCGCTGGTGGAGGAAGCCAAAGAGATCGCGCGCGCCGCTTCCGACGTCGGCATCCGCATCGCCTTTGCGATCGCCGTGCGCGACCAGAATCCGGTCGTCTATGGCGACGCCGAGCCGGTGCTCGCAAATCTATCCGGTGACGACCGCAAGACGATCGAGGACCTGTTCGTCCGCGCGCCGATGTCGCCGAAGGCCTATATCGAACTGACCGACGCAATTGCCGCGGCGATTGCCGGCCCAAAGATAGACGTGCAGCTCGGCCCGGCCGGTGTGCAATGGTGTTCCAAACCGTTGCTGGAGGCCGTCGCCGAAAATTCCGCGCTGACCGGCCGCCGCATTCACATGCATCTGTTGGAGACGATCTACCAGCGCGCGTGGGCGGACCAGCATTTTCCTGATGGCATCGTCCGCTATCTCCGCGACATCGGTTTTCTCTCCGAACGCCTGACGCTCGCGCATTGCATCCATGCGCATGATCGCCGCTTCCGGTGCGCGCATTGTCACCAATTTCAGCTCCAACATGCATCTGCGTTCCGGCCTTGCGCCGATCGCCGCCGCGCACAGATGCGGCTGTGCCGTGACCGTTGGTGTCGATGGGCTCGCGCTCGATGAGGACGACGACGTGCTGCGCGAGATGCGGCTGGTGCAGATGATGCACGGCGGCACAGGATTCAAGCGGACCTGGATGCCGGCCGAATTCTTCGCGCTCGCGATCCGCAACGGCCGCCGCGCGACCGGCGCGCCGGGAAGCGGCGAGCTTTCGCCAGGTGCGCCGGCCGATTTCGTCACGCTTGATCTCGATCGCCTCGATCGCGACCAGATCCTGCCGGTCGATCCGCTCGATCTGTTGTTCGCGCGCGGCAATGCGTCGCTGCTCAAGGACGTCATTGTCGATGGACGCACGATCGTCAGCGAAGGCCATGTCATCGGCGTCGATCTTCCTGCGATTGAACAGGAGTTGCGCGCGATCTATCGCAGCAGTGCTGCAAAACTCTCGCACTTCCAGCGTATGTGGCAACCGCTTTCGACTTCGCTCGAAAATTGGTTCGAAGCGCAATTCGACTGTCGCTAAGCGCAAGCACCTCAAAGCGAATTCCGCAACGCGGGAGAATTTTCCGCTTGCATCATCGCGCCCGCAAGGTTTGATGTTCGCAACAAAAAATGAGCCGGTGCGTCGTTCGCGCTGGCCATGCGGGGTCTTAAGGAAACGTGATGGGCGCGTTGTCGCATCTGCGGATTGTCGAGATCGGGAGCGCGGCTGCGATCAGCTATTGCGCGCGTTTGTTCGCCGATTTCGGCGCCACCGTGCAGAAGGTCGAGCCTCCAGCGGGCGATCCGCTTCGCCGCGCGGCGCCGTTAACTCCGAAAGGAGAGAGCGCCTGGTTCGCGTTCCTCAACTTCAACAAGTCGAGCGTCGTGCTCGATCGCTGGGATGCCAGCGCGTCGTCCCGCCTGACGGAACTCATCGAGTCCTGCGATATCCTGCTCGACGGCCGCGATATCGATGCGTCCGATTGTCCGCCCGTGGATCTCGCCGCCATCAAGGAGAAGCATCCCGGCCTTATCCATCTCGAAGCTGACTGGTTCGGGGATGTCGGTCCTTACGCCAGCTTTGCCGCAACCGACTCGACCATTCGCGCGCTGACCGGGCTGATCAAATTGGTGGGGCCGACCGAAGGGCCGCCGATGCACGCGCCGGATTTCCAGACCGGCATTCTGGCCGGGCTGTGGGGCTTTATCGCTGCGTCATCCTCGGTGCTGGGCCGGATGCAGGACGGGCGCGGGCGCGCGAGCCGCCTGAGCATCTTCGAATCCACCATCGCCGTGACCGAATACATCATGTTCGAGTCGTTTTCCCGCGGCGATATCATGCGGCGGATCGGCGTCAACCGCTTCTGGCCGACCTTTCCGGTCGGAATCTACGAAACCAAGCAGGGCTGGCTCGGCGTCACCACGGTGACCCCTGCGCAATGGCGCTCGTTCTGCGAGATGCTGGGACTGCTCGAGCTGCGCGACGATCCAAAGCTGTTCCTCGGCGTCGATCGATTGCAGCATGTCGAGGCGATCGAAGCCAAATTCCTGCCGCGCCTGAAGCAGCGTACCGCGCAGGAATGGTTTGCCGAAGGCTTGAAACGAAAGATCCCGATCGTGCCGGTGCCCGAAATCGCCGAGCTGATCGCGGATGAGGAGAAGCGGGCGCGTGGCGCGATCGTGCCCGTCACCGTGGGCGAGGAGCGCGGGTATTCCGCCGGCTGCATGCAGCGATTGACCGGCACGCCGCCGCGCCGCGGTGGCAAGGTTCCCGCCATCGGCGAACAGCAACAGATCGAGACGCCGCCGCGTGTGCCGCTGCCGGAGCGGAGCGGACCGAAACGTCTGCCGCTCGAGGGCGTCCGCGCGATCGACTTCTCGATGGGCTGGGCCGGCCCGATCTGCACCCGCACGCTCGCCGATCTCGGCGCCGACGTCATCAAGATCGAGGCGATCCAATATCCGGACTGGTGGCGCGGCGTCGACCGGCGGCCGGCCTATGTACTGGAGAAGATGTACGAGAAGTCGGTGCGCTATTGCATCATGAACCGCAACAAGCGCGCCATCACGCTCGACCTGACCCGGCCGCAAGGACTCAATCTTGCCAAACGCCTGCTCGCCGACGCCGACCTCGTCGTCGACAATTACTCGGTCGAGGTGCTGCCGAAACTCGGCCTCGGCTATAACGTCCTGAGTAAGCTGAACCCGAAGCTCGTGATGATGTCGATGTCGGCCTTCGGAGCGGGCAGCGTCCATCGCGACTGCCGCGCCTATGGCTCGACCCTGGAGCAGGGCTCGGGGCTGCCGAGCGTGGTCGGCGACGCCGGCGGACCGCCGGTCATGAGCCACACCGCCTTTGGTGATGCCGTCGGCGGTCTCAACGGTTGCGCCGCAGTGCTCACCGCACTGATCCACGCGAAGCTGACCGGCAAGGGCCAGTTCATCGACCTTGCGCAGATCGAGTGCATGATGCCGTTTGCCGCGCCCTGGATCATCGCGCAGTCGATCGATGGCAAGCCGCCGACCAAATACGGCAGTCGTCACTCGGACTTCGTGCCGCATGGCTGCTTCCGCTGTGCGGGCGAAGACAACTGGATCGTGATTGCCGCGTCCAGCGACGCGATGTGGCTGAGGCTCGCAACACTGCTCGGACGTGCCGACTGGGCCAGTGACGAAACGCTGAAGACTGCCGCCGGCCGGCGACGGATCGAAAGCGAGATCGAAGCGGCCATCGCGGCCTGGACCGCCGGACGCGATGCGGAAGAGGCGATGAACCTGCTGCAGACCGCAGGCGTTGCCGCCGGCGTGGCGCGGCTGCCGATCGATCTCCTGCGTGACCCACAGCTTCAGGCGCGCGGCTTCATCCAGGAGGTCAATCGCGCTTTCATCGGAAAGCATCCGCAGCCGTCGATGCCGTTTCGTGAAGGCGCGCACCCGTTCCCGATCCGGCGGATACCGCCGACGCTGGGCGAGCACAACCACGAGATTCTTTCCGGCATGCTTGGCCTGTCGGAGGCCGAAATCGAGCAGCTTGAGCGCGACGGCATCATCGGAACCAAGATGCTGATGGAAGAAGAACTCGTGAAAAAGAAGCAGGCGGCGGGTTGATGCCGACGGCTGCACCAAGAAAGGGCCGATCGGAAGCCGCGGCCGGCGCTGCGCCGCCGCTGATGTCGGTGCGCGGCCTCGGCGTCCGCTTCAAGACCTCGGTCGGCGTCTGGCAGGCGACGCGCAAGATCGATTTCGATATCGCGCCCGGCGAGCGCGTCGGGATCGTCGGCGAGAGCGGCTGCGGCAAGACCATCACCGGCCTTTCGATCCTGCGGCTGTTGCCGGGCAATCTCGCCGGCCTCGACGGCTCGATCCTGTTCGACGGCACAGACCTCGTCTCCTGCAGCGTGCGGGCGATGCGCGCGATCCGCGGACGTCGGATCGCCATGATCTTCCAGGAGCCGATGAGCGCGCTCGATCCCGTCTTCACCGTCGGCCACCAGATTGCCGAGACGCTGCGCGTTCATACCGGCGCCGGCAAGGAAGAGGCGAGGGCGAAGACGCTCGAGATGCTGCGCCGGGTCGGCATTGCCTCGCCCGAGCGGCGGATCGACGACTATCCGCATCAGCTTTCCGGCGGCATGCGCCAGCGCGTGATGATCGCAGCCGCCCTGATCTGCGGCCCGCAGCTTCTGATCGCGGACGAGCCGACCACGGCGCTCGACGTCACCGTACAGGCACAGATTTTGGAGCTGCTCCGCGAGCTCAGCGAGACCTCGAACACTGCGCTGATGCTGATCACCCATGATCTCGGCGTGGTCGCCGAGACCTGCACGCGGATGATCACGATGTATGCCGGCGAGGTAATTGAGGACGCCCCGGTCGACGACGCGCTGGTCCGGCCGCTGCATCCCTACACCTCGGGCCTGTTGCGTTCGCTGCCGCACCTGAGTCCGCGCCACGGCCGGCTGCCGTCAATCCCGGGCCGTGTGCCTTCGATCGTCGATATGCCAAACGGCTGCCGCTTTCGCGCGCGCTGCGCCCATGCGGCACAGGGCTGCGAGGCAGAGCAGGAATTGCTCGACGCCGGAGGCGGCCGCAAGGTACGCTGCTGGCGCTTCCGCGAGCTCGATCTGCCGGGCGCGCTGCAGCACGCGGCATCGGCGCCGATCACCGCGATGGCGGGCAGGCCATGATGCCGCTTGCTCCCGATATCACGCAGAACACGATCGTCTCGGTGCGAGACCTCGAAGTGCGGTTTCAGACCAGCGATCGCCGTGCCACCGTGAAGGCGGTTGATGGCGTCAATTTCGACGTCCGCCGCGGCGAGACCTTTGGGATCATCGGTGAATCCGGCTCAGGCAAGACCACGATCGGCCGCGCGCTCGTGTTCCTGCTCAAGCCGAGCGCGGGCGCGATCCGGCATGCGGGAATCGATCCGCTGGCGCTGCCGCGGAAGAGATTTCAAAGCCACCGCCGCGACTACCAGATCATCTTCCAGGATCCGAATGCGGCGCTCAATCCGCGCATGACCATCCTCTCGTCGGTGCTGGAACCGCTCGAGCTTGCACGCGTCGGCACCGGTGCTGAGCGCGAGTGGCAGGCGAGAGAGGCGCTAGACCGCGTCGGCCTGCCACAGGACGTCGGCGAGCGCTATCCGCACCAGCTTTCCGGCGGGCAGAAGCAGCGCGTGGTGATCGCCCGCGCGTTGACGCTGAAGCCGAAGCTGATCGTCTGCGACGAGGTGGTGGCTGCGCTGGATATGTCCATTCGTGGCGACGTGCTCAATCTCTTCGCCGACCTGCAGCGCGAACTCGGTCTCACCTATGTCTTCATCACCCACGATCTCGCGGTGGTCTCCCACATCAGCGAGCGTATCGCCGTGATGTATCTCGGCCGCTTCGTCGAACTTGGGCCGACCGAGCGCGTCTCCGAGCATCCGCTGCATCCCTATACGCAGGCGCTTTTGTCGGCCGAGCCGCGACCATTGCCGTCACACTTGCGCGAGGGCAGCCGCATCATGCTGCAGGGCGAGATTCCGAGCCCGATCGATCCGCCCTCGGGCTGCCGCTTCCGCACCCGCTGTGCGCACGCGCAGCCGCTCTGCGCCGAGAAGACGCCGGAGTGGCGCGAGCTTCACCCGGACCACTGGGTTGCCTGCCATTTCGCCGAACATCCAAACTTTGCGCCAAACTAACAAGAATTGCCGAGAGGAGATCACATGACAGAGATGACGCGACGCGAGGCCATCGCGCTGACATCGGCGGCGATAGCCGGCGTGACGCTCGGTGGCCGTGCGTGGGCGGATGTCGCCCCGAAGCGGGGTGGCACCTTGCGCATCTCGGCGTCCGCCAATCCTTCGAGCCTCGATCCGGCCACCGGCGGAGCCGGCTCCGATCACGCCTTTCTGTTCACGATGTACGACACCCTGATTGAGTGGGATTTCGAGACGCTGGCGCCCAAGCCCGGCCTTGCCGAGAGCTGGAAGTTCATAGATCCGAACACCTTGGTGCTCAACATCCGTACCGGCGTCACGTTTCACGATGGCACGCCGCTCGATGCGGAAGCTGTGAAATTCAACCTCGAGCGCAACAAGAGCGACCAGAAGTCCAACATCAAGGCCGATCTTGCTTCCGTGGCTTCGGTCGAGGTCACCAGTCCGACGCAGGTCACGCTGAAGCTGAGCACGCCCGACACCGCGCTGCCCCTCATCCTCTCCGACCGCGCCGGCATGATGGTCTCGCCATCAGCGCTGAAGGCGGCCGAAGGCGGCACCGTCGCGCGCAAGCCGGTCGGCGCCGGCGCCTACGCGTTCATTAGCTGGGCGGATGGCGAGCGCATCGTCGTCAAGCGCAACGAAAAATACTGGAAGCCGAACCGTCCTCTTCCCGACGGCATCGAGTTTTCGATCATCCCGGAACTCACCACCGGTGCGCGTTCCGTCACCGCCGGACAGAACGACCTGATCTATCAACTGCCGCCGCGCCAGAAGGCTATCCTCGATCGCGCCAGCAGCATCAAGGTCGTGAGCGGGCCGACGCTTTATGTCCTGCAGATCTTCCTGAACTGGGCCAAGCCGCCCTTCGACAATCCAAAGATCCGCCAGGCCCTCAACTTCGCGATCGATCGCGAGTCCTTCGTGAAGGCGGCGCTCGCCGGGCTGGCGGAGCCCGCCTACATGAACCTGCCGAAAGCACATTGGGCCTATGACAAATCGGTCGCCGGGTTCTACCCCTACGATCCCGACAAGGCGCGCAAGCTGCTCGCGGAAGCCGGGTTCAAGGATGGCCTCACGCTCGATCTCCTCGGTTATCCCGATCAGGACTCGGTGCAGCGCCAGGAAATCCTGATCGAGCAGCTCCGCAAGGCGGGCATGACCGCACGGTTCTCGAACGCGCCGATTGCGGAAGCATCCGCCGCCTTCTTCGCCAGCGAAAAGCGAGGCTCCGGCCTGCTGTCGGCATGGACCGGGCGGCCGGACCCGAGCCTGACCTATTCGCTGATGTTTACCAAGGACGCCTATTACAATGCCGGCCGCGCGCCGGTGCCGCCGGAACTCGAGGCCGCGATCAAGGAATCGCGGGCGTCGGAAGACATCGAGCAGCGCCGCAAGGCCTTCGCCACCGTGCAGCGGCTGGTGATGGAGAACGCCTTGGTCGCGCCGCTCGCCTTCCAGTTCGAGCTGGTCGCGATGAACAAGAAGGTGCAGGGTTATCGGCCGAACCTTCTCGGCAAGCCGAAATACGACGACGTCTGGCTGGAGAGCTGAGGAACATGGCGCGACGCAGTCCGGTCAGGGTTGTCGGCAGCCGCCTGTTGCAGGCGCTGCCCGTGATCGTGCTCGCGACCTTTATGGTGTTCGCGCTGTTGAAGCTCGTGCCCGGCGACATCGCGGTGACGCTCGCGGGCGACAACGCCTCGGATGCGCGGATTGCCGAGATCCGCAGCATCTACGGGCTCGATCGGCCGTTCCTGGTGCAATATGCCGTCTGGCTCGGGAATGTCGTCCAGGGCGACCTCTCGCAATCGCTATTGACGGGCGAGCAGGTCGCAACCTCGATCGGCCGCGCCTTTCCGAACACGCTTCTGATCGTGGTGATCGCTCTGATCCTCGCGCTCTTGACCGGCATTCCGATGGGCGTGATCGCGGCGATCAAGCCGAATGGCTGGGTCGACAAGGCCGTCAGCATGATCGCCTCGCTCGGCGTCGCCATTCCCGGCTTCTGGCTCGCGATGATCCTGGTCGCCGAAATCTCGCTCAGGCTCAACTGGCTGCCGGCGACCGGCGCAAAATCCTTCACGGCGTCTCCGATCGAGGCGATCAGGCACGCGCTGTTGCCGGGGATTGCGATCGCGGCCTATGGCATGGCCGAAGTAGCGCGCCAGCTCCGCGGCTCGCTGCTGGAAGTGCTGTCCTCGCAATATGTGCGGACGCTGCACGCCAAGGGATTGTCGATGAGCCGCATCCTCTGGCAGCACGGGCTGAAGAACGTCAGCGTCAACCTCTTCACCATCATCAGCCTGCTCGTGAACCGGATGCTGGCCGCGACCGTCGTCATCGAGGCGGTGTTCGCCATTCCCGGTCTCGGCAGCCTGATCGTGCGCGGCGCGATCCAGCGGGATTTCCCGATCGTGCAGGGAGTCGTGTTCACGATGGTGATCGTGGTGATCCTGGTCAACCTGATCACCGATCTGCTCTGCGCCGCCATTGATCCGAGGATCGAGCAATGACCGACCTCGCGCTGGCGTCTCCGCGACTGCCTGCCAAGCCGACCCGGATGCGGCGTTTCCTGCGCTGGCTGGCCGGAGATCTGCGGGCCGCGCTTGCGATCCTCGTGCTGCTGGCGCTCGTCATCGTCGCGATCGGCGCGCCGTGGATCGCGCCCTATTCTCCGACCGCGCAGGACGTCAATAACATGCTGGCGCCGCCGGGCCCGGCGCATCTGCTCGGCACCGACGATCTCGGTCGCGACATCTTCAGCCGCCTGATCTACGGCGCGCCGGCGACCGTCTACGCCAGCGTGCTCGCGGTCTCCGTGGCGGTCGCTATCGGCCTGCCGGTCGGGCTGGTCGCCGGCTTCTTCGGCGGCTGGACCGACGATATCATCAGCCGGATCATCGACACCTTCCTGTCGTTCCCGGCAATCGTGCTGGCCATCGCGGTGACCGGCGCACTCGGCATCGGGCTCACCAACGGCATGATCGCGGTCGGCATCGTGATGTTTCCGGCGCTCGCCCGCATCGTCCGGGCGCGGACGCTGGTGGTGCGGCAGGAGCTGTATGTCGATGCTTCCAGGTGTTTCGGCGCGCCGGCCTGGCATATCCTGTGGCGGCATGTGCTACCGAACACGCTGCAGCCCGTCATCGTGCAGGTGACATTGCTGCTGGCCGCGGCGCTGCTGGCGGAAGCAAGCCTCAGCTTCCTCGGTCTCGGCATCCAGCCGCCGAACCCGAGCTGGGGCGCGATGCTGGCGCGCGCCTACCAATATATGGAGATCGCGCCGGAGCAGATGTATGCGCCCGGCCTCGCCATTCTGGTCGTGTCGCTGGCCTTCAACGCGCTCGGAGAGTCCTTGCGCATCGTGCTCGATCCGACCATGAAGGATCGATAAAGCATGATTGCACTGCGTTGGTGCCTCGTCGAAGGTACCCCACCTCTCCCCAGCGGGGAGAGGTCGGATCGCATCGCAAGATGCGATCCGGGTGAGGGGGTACTCTTTCTCGTGGGACCTGCTGCCCCTCACCCGGCGCTGCGCGCCGACCTCTTCCCGTCGGGGAGAGGTCGAAGCTCACGGCCTGATCTAGAGTTTTCACGGAAACGTTCATGTCATTCAAGAAAGTGCTGATCGCCAATCGGGGCGAGGTCGCCATCCGTATCGCCCGCGCGGCAGGCGAAAGCGGCATCGCCACCGTCGCGATCTATCCGGCCGATGATGCGACGTCGCGGCATGTCCGCGCGGCGGACGAGGCGCACGAGATTCCGGGCCGCGGCGCGCGCGCCTATCTCGATATCGAAGCGGTGATCGGCGCCGCCAAGGCTGCGAAATGCGATGCGCTGCATCCCGGCTATGGTTTTCTCAGCGAGAACGCGGCGCTGGCGCGGCGCTGCGCGGAGGAGGGGATCACCTTTGTCGGCCCGTCGCCGGACGCGCTGGAACTGTTCGGCGACAAGGCGAAAGCCAAGGCGCTGGCGAAAAACTGCATCGTGCCGATCATATCAGGCACCAGCGGTTCGACCAGCCTGGAGGAAGCCAAGGCGTTCTTCGCCTCGCTCGGCCCCGGCGGCGCCGTCATGGTCAAGGCGATCGCCGGCGGCGGCGGGCGCGGCATGCGCCTCGTCGATGACGCCGCCAAGCTGGAACAGGCCTATGCGCGCTGCCAGTCCGAGGCCAAGGCCGCCTTCGGCAACGACGGCGTCTATGTCGAGCGGCTGATCCGAAAAGCGCGTCATATCGAGGTGCAGATCATCGGCGACCGCTCCGGTCAGATCAGCCATTTGTGGGAGCGCGAATGCACGATCCAGCGGCGCAACCAGAAACTGATCGAGGTGGCGCCAAGCCCGTCGCTGAGCGAGGCCCAGCGCTCGCGCATCATCGAAGCCGCGAAGAAGCTGGCAGCCGCCGCGCGCTACGACAATCTCGGCACCTTCGAATTCCTCGTCGACGACGAGGCACGTGAAGGCGAGGGCGCCTTCGCCTTCATCGAGGCCAATCCGCGATTGCAGGTCGAGCACACCGTCACTGAGGAGGTGCTCGGCATCGATCTCGTCAAGGCGCAACTTGCCGTCGCCTCGGGCGCGACGCTGGCCTCGCTCGGTCTGGCGCAGGCAGCGATCCCGTCGCCGCGCGGCTTTGCGATGCAGCTCCGCGTCAACATGGAGGTGATGAACGAGAGGGGCGAGACCAAACCGACCGGTGGGACGCTGTCGGTGTTCGACCTGCCGTCCGGCCCGGGCGTGCGGGTCGATACTTTTGGTTATACGGGGTACAAGACCAGCGCCGCTTTCGATTCCCTGCTCGCGAAGGTGATCGTGCATTCGCCGAGCGCGAATTGGGCCGACGTCGTTCAGAAAGCGCTCCGCACCCTGCGCGAATTCCGCATCGGCGGCGTCGCCACCAACATTCCATTCCTCGGTGCGATCCTCGCGCATCCGGATTTTGCCGCCAACCGGGTCAGCACCAATTTCATCGATGCGCATGCCGGCTCGCTGGTCGCCGCGGCGAAGGAGGCCGATGAACCGGTGCTGGTTGAGGTCAACGGCGGCGCTGCTGCGTTGGTCGGACAGTCGACGGGCGAGGCAGGCCCGGAAGGCTCCGTCGCCGTCCCGGCGCCACTGCAGGGCACCATCGTTGCAATCGATGTCGCCGCGGGCGATCTCGTCCGTCCGGGCCAGCAGATCGCAGTGCTCGAATCCATGAAGATGGAGCACCTCGTCACCGCGCCGCATGGCGGCAGGGTGACGAAGATCGCCGCTGGCGTCGGCGTCACGCTGATGCATGGCGAGGCGATTCTGTTCATCGAGCCTGCCGAGGTCGACAGCCACCATGTCGCCGAGGAAGCGGAGATCGATCTCGACTACATCCGTCCCGATCTCGCCGAGGTGATCGCCCGCCACGCGATCACGCTGGATGAGAACCGGCCAGCTTCCGTCGAGCGCCGGCGTAAGACCAACCAGCGCACCGCGCGCGAGAACGTCGCCGATCTCGTCGATGAGGGCTCGTTTGTCGAATACGGCTCGCTCGCCATCGCCGCGCAGCGCCGTCGGCGCAAGGTCGACGATCTCATCCGCAACACGCCGGCCGACGGCCTGATCACCGGCGTCGCCACCGTGAACGCCGACAAGTTCGGCGGGGAAGCCGCGCGCTGCATGGTGATCGCCTACGACTACACCGTGCTCGCGGGCACGCAGGGCCATATGAACCACAAGAAGATCGACCGCATGCTCACGCTGACCGAGCAGTGGCGATTGCCGCTGGTGTTCTATGCCGAGGGCGGCGGCGGGCGCCCGGGTGATACCGACCGGCTCGGCATGACCGGGCTCGACGGCCCGTCCTTCGTGCAGTTCGCGCGGCTCTCCGGCCTCGTGCCTGTTATCGGCGTGGTCTCCGGCTATTGCTTTGCCGGCAACGCCGCCATGCTCGGCTGCTGCGACGTCATCATCGCGACGAAGAACGCCTCGATCGGCATGGGCGGGCCGGCGATGATCGAGGGCGGCGGGCTTGGCGTCTATCATCCGGCCGAGGTCGGCCCGGTGTCGTTTCAGGCGCCGAACGGCGTCATCGACATCCTCGTGGAGGATGAGGCGGAGGCGACCGTCGCCGCGCAAAAATACTGTCCTACTTCCAGGGCGCGACCGGCGACTGGAAGGCGCCGGACCAGCGGCTGCTGCGCCGCGCGATCCCGGAGAACCGGTTGCGTGTCTACGACATCCGCAAGGTGATCGATCTCCTCGCCGACGAGGGCTCCGTGCTCGAAATCCGCCGCGACTTCGGCGTCGGCATGATCACCGCTTTCATCCGCATCGAAGGCAAGCCGTTCGGCCTGATCGCCAACAATCCGAAACATCTCGGCGGCGCGATCGATGCGCCGGCCGGCGACAAGGCCGCGCGCTTCATGCAGCTCTGCGACGCCTTCGACATCCCGATCATCTCGCTCTGCGACACCCCCGGCTTCATGGTCGGGCCGGAAGCCGAGAAGACCGCGATAGTGCGTCACGTCTCGCGCATGTTCGTCACCGGCGCGAGTCTCACCGTGCCGCTGTTCGGCATCGTGCTGCGCAAGGGCTATGGCCTCGGCGCGCAGTCGATGATCGGCGGCGGCTTCCATGCTTCCTTCTTCACGGTGGCCTGGCCGACCGGCGAGTTCGGCGGCATGGGCCTGGAAGGCTATGTGCGGCTCGGCTTCCGCAAGGAGATGGAAGCGATCGAGGATCCGGTCGAACGCGAAAAATATTACCAGGCCAAGGTGGCCGAGCTCTATGCCAACGGCAAGGCGGTCTCGATCGCCTCCGTGCTCGAGATCGACGAGGTGATCGATCCCGCGCAAACCCGCCACTGGATCATGTCAGGCCTGCGCTCGGTGCCGAAACCCGCGCCGCGCACCCACCGCAAGCGCCCCTGTATCGATGCGTGGTAGGTTTGAGTTTGTAGGATGGGTAGAGCGAAGCGAAACCCATCGGCTTCTATAGCCAATGCGCAAGTGATGGGTTTCGCTTCGCTCTACCCATCCTACGAATGTTCGCGCCCGACCATGATCGTGCCCAAAAGCGGATGACAATCCGAACCACCGTCATCCTGCCGAGGCCTTTACATGCGACACAAATTTTCTATCGCCCTCCTTCTCGCGAGCCTCGCGGTCGCGGGCACGGCCTCGGCGCAGGGCCGGAAGATGACCGAGCTATTGGCGCCGCGCGATCCCGGCCCGAATGAGGCAGTCCGGCTCAAGGTCGTAACCGGTCCGTTGCCGTTCGGTGCTCGCCTTGTCGTGAAGACCGAGCAAGGCGACGTGATCGGCTCGATTATGACCTACGGCGTGCCGGGTCCGAATGACACCCGTTCCGAAACCTTCCCCGTTCAGTCGAGGAACGTGGTCAACAAGCGCCTGCGGGTGCAAGTGCTGGTGGAAGCGCCGGGCGCGATGACGCGATCCGCAACGCCGGACGAAATCCGCGGGCTCGACGTGATGATCGTGCCGCGCGTGCAATGACCTGCCGCTTTACTCCGCATCCGGTTTTCCCCTATCGTCTCATGACAAGAAAACAACGATCGCGCGTCGCGCGGCGATGAAATTGGGGAGGCACTCGTGCATCGGGATCCCGTTGACGTCCTGATCATCGGCGCCGGCGCGTCCGGCGCTGCGGTGGCGTGGTCGCTGGCTGAGACGAAAATGCACATCCTCTGCCTGGAGCAGGGTGGCTGGATGAACCCGGCGGAATATCCGAGCACCGGGCGGGACTGGGAGGCCAAGTTCTATGGCGACTGGTCGACCAGCCCGAATGTCCGCGGGCGGCCCGAGGATTATCCCATCAACGACGACAACTCGCCGATCAAGGTCGTCAACTTCAACGCCGTCGGCGGTTCGACCGTGATGTACACGGCGCATTGGCCGCGATTGCATCCGTCCGACTTCAAGGTGAAGACACTCGACGGCGTCGCCGATGACTGGCCGATCGACTACGACGCACTCACTCCGTTCTTCGAAGAGAACGACCGGATGATGGGCGTATCGGGCCTGTCAGGCGATCCGCTTTCGCCATTGACGCACCCGCCGATGCCGCCGCAGCCGCTCGGACTTTCCGGTCCGTTGATCGGCAAGGCCATGAACAAGCTCGGCTGGCACTGGTGGCCGTCGGATACCACGGTCGCGACAATGGATTATGAGGGCAGGGCACGCTGCATCAATCTCGGCCATTGCACCCCGGCCTGCGCGCAAGGCGCGAAAGCCTCGACCGACATCACCTATTGGCCGCATGCGATCCGCGCCGGCGTCGAAATCAAGACGCATTGCCGCGTGCGCGAGATTCTGACCAACGAGCACGGCATGGCGTCCGGCGTCGTCTATTACGACAAGGACGGTGTCGAGCAGTTTCAGCCGGCCGAGGTCGTCATCATTGCCTGCAACGGCGTCGGCACGCCACGGCTGCTCTTGAACTCGGTCTCCGGCCGCTTTCCGAATGGCCTCGCCAATTCATCCGGCCTGGTTGGCAAGAACCTGATGTTCCACCCCTATGCGCAGATCTACGGCTTCGTGAAGGAGCCGACCGACAGCAACCGCGCGCCGCCGACTTGCCTGTGGAGCAAGGAGTTCTACGACACCGACCTCTCGCGCGGCTTCGTCCGCGGTTACGGCATCCAGTTCGGCCGCGGCGCGGGGCCGGTGTTCGAGGCTGTCGCCAGCGAGCAGAAGGGCATTCTGCCGTGGGGCGCGGACCATCACCGCGTCTTCCGCAGGCTCAACGGCCACCGCCTTGCGGTCTCCGCGATCTGCGAGGATCTCCCCGAGGAGCACAACCGTGTCACGCTCGATCCCGTGTTGAAGGACAGCCACGGCATTCCCGCCCCGAAGATCGACTACACGATCAGCGAGAACAGCCGGAAGATGATGGAGCATGGGCTGGCGCGCGGCCGCGAGATTCTCGAGGCCGCCGGCGCGACCGATATCTGCACCAATAATCCGATCCCCTGGGGCGGCTGGCATCTGCTCGGCACCGCGCGGATGGGCACCGACCCTGCGCGCTCCGTGGTCAACGAGTGGGGCCGGTCGCATGACGTGAAGAACCTGTTCATCGTCGACGGCAGCGTCTTCGTCACCTCAGGCGGCGTCAACCCGACCTCGACCATCCAGGCGATCGCGCTCTACGTCGCCGACCAGATGAAGCAGCGCCTTGCCAATTTGTTCGATTGAGGAAGCGATGTCAGCCGAAACGCTCACCCAAACCCAGCGCGACGATCTCAGGACGATCGCGGCGATGATCATTCCCGAAAGTGCCGAGTACAGGGTGCCCGGCGCCGACGATCGGGCCATCCAGGCCGATATCCTCGCAACGCTCGGCCGCGACACCGAACCGGTGCGCGCGGCGCTCGACCATCTCGCGCGTCTCGCCGGCAAGCCGCTCGCCGAGCTCGACACGGCGCAGCGCGATCAGGTCGCAAAGCAATTCCGCGCGACCGGCGGAGTCCCTGCGGCAACGCTCGTTCGTGTGGTCCTGCAATGCTACTACCGCGACGACCGCGTGCTGCGCTCGCTCGGCCACGAGCTGCGTGCGCCGTTCCCGAAAGGCCACACGCTGGAGCAGGGCGATTGGTCCCTGCTTGATCCCGTTAAGGCGCGACCAGCCACGCTGCGGCGGGCGCCCTAGCCACCTGGGTAGGTCTGCGCTGTCAACTGCATCTTGCGCAGGAGGAACCTGGCTCCCATCTGTGTGAGCCGAAGGAACCCTCACCATGTTGGATTTCACCTCAAATAACGCCGGTGACGCGCTGTCACCGCGAACGACCGAAGCTACCCTGGCCGATGACCGGGCGCTGCTCGATGCCTATTCCAACGCCGTGATCGACGTGACCGAACGCGTCGGCCCCGCGGTGGTGCGCGTCGAGACCGGGCCGAAAGTGCGAACACCGCGTGAGCGCGGCGGGCTCGGTTCCGGCATCGTCATCTCGCCCGATGGCTTCGTGCTGACCAACAGTCACGTGGTCGGCTCGTCGAAAGAGATCCGCCTGCGCGACACCGAGGGATTCGTCACCGACGCCCATGTGCTCGGCGTCGATCCCGACACCGATCTCGCATTGTTGCGGGCCGATGGCGCGCGCGATCTGCCTTACGCCTCGCTCGGCGATTCCAAGCAACTCCGGCGCGGCCAGCTCGTGGTCGCGATCGGCAATCCGCTCGGCTTTGAATCGACGGTCACCGCTGGCGTGGTGTCGGCACTCGGGCGCTCGATCCGCTCGGTCAGCGGGCGCACGATCGAGGACGTGATCCAGACCGATGCCGCGCTCAACCCCGGCAATTCCGGCGGCCCGCTGGTGTCGTCGAATTCGCAGGTGATCGGCATCAACACCGCGATCATCAACGGCGCGCAGGGCATCTGCTTTGCGGTCGCGAGCAACACCGCGCAGTTCGTGCTGTCGGAGATCATCCGCCACGGCTATGTCCGCCGCGCCTTCATCGGCGTCGCCGGCCAGACCGCGCCGATCCCGCGGCGCCATGCCGTGCTCGCCGGCGTCGAGAACAAGATGGGCGCGCTGCTCGCGCAGATCGAGCCGGATAGCCCGGCTTCGAAAGCGGGCCTTCTGCCCGGCGACGTCGTGATCAAGCTCGACGGCATCGACATCAACGGCGTCGACGACCTGATCCGCGCCCTCGACCGCGACCGCATCGACCGCACGCTGGCCATGGACGTGCTGCGCCTGGGTCGGTTGCGCGCGATCGACATCCACCCGATCGAACGCAAGCCGGCGAGGTAGTCGTTCTCAGCTCGTCATGCGCGGCCTTGACCTGCGCATCCATCAAGAAAAGAGTTCTTGGAGGGATGGATTGCCGGGTCAAGCCCGGCAATGACGAGTACAATGTCAGTGCTTCAGCGTCACCAGCAAGTTCTGTGCGTCAAGTTCAGCAAAATTGATCATGGGGTCCGGCCAAGCCATCCCCTCGGAGCCGCCGTCGCTCGCTCGCCCCGAGCGCAGCGCTGGCGAGCGACGGCGGCGGAGAGGGGTGGCCCATCCCCTTGGTCGGCCTGGGCATCGTCAGGCCGCCCGGCGTAGTGTCTCCTTCTTGTGCTCCTTCAAGAGATCCATGTTCAGATAGCGATGGTCCT